>NZ_DATCVJ010000328.1:0-3758 GCF_036566945.1 Chitinophaga sp.
CCTACAGCCATTGCCGCGCTTATGGATTTTCCTCATAAGTTAATACTTAATATACGTACTTGCAAAGGTTTTTAAAAAAACACAACAAGTTATCAAAAACCAATTATTCAAACCGTAATGAGCAAACCATTTCACAACAAACTGATAATAGCCATGGCAGGCGCGATCTGCCTGGGTACTGCAGTTTTTCACCCTGCCGAAGCACAGCGGAAAAAACATTCCCGCAATGCCGCGCCAACTACTCCTGCACCTGCCAAGGACTCCACAGGAAAACCACCTATGATCAAACCTGGTCCTAAACCAGGCCCTAAACCTTTTGCCGAAATCATCACTGATAAAGCAAAATCCGACTCCGGATTGTTCAATATCTACAAACTGGATGATCGCTTCTTCTTCGAAATACCTGATTCCCTGCTTGGCAGAGATGTACTCGTAGTTAACAGAATATCCAAATCTGCAGCCGGTCTACGCGCTATGATGCTGGGATTCAGCGGCGACATCATCAACGAAAATGTGATCCGCTTTGAAAAAGGCCCTAACAATCGCATCTTCCTGAAAAACATTTCCTATTCCGATGTTTCAAAAGATTCCACACAGCCGATGTTCACGTCTGTAAGGAACTCTAACCTGCAGCCAATTGTGGCGGCATTTGATATAAAAGCACTGTCTAAAAACAACCAGGGTACCGTCATCGATCTGACCGAATTTATCGGTGGTGATAATGATATCCTCTTCTTCGACGGACAAGTGAAAAACGCACTCAAACTCGGTGGCGTTCAACCTGATAAATCTTACATCTCAGATGTAAAATCTTATCCGATGAATACGGAAATCAAAACCGTAAAAACGTATAGCAAAAGCGGTGGTCCTGCGGGTCCGGGCATGCCTCCCGGTCCGGGCGGTAACGCTACCGTAGAACTCAACAGCTCTATGGTGTTATTACCTGCGGTACCTATGCAGCCACGCTACTTCGATCCACGTGTAGGCTACTTTACCACCAGCGTAACTGACTTTGATGCAGATCCGCAAGGCGTAAAAAGACTACAAATGATTGCCCGCTGGCGCCTGGAGCCTAAACCGGAAGACTTGGAAAAATACAAACGCGGCGAACTGGTAGAACCAGTTAAACCAATTGTATTTTACATCGATCCCGCTACCCCAGAAAAATGGCGTAAATACCTGATCATGGGTGTTAATGACTGGCAGAAAGCATTTGAAGAAGCCGGTTTTAAAAACGCCATCATCGCTAAAATGGCACCTACCCCACAGGAAGATTCTACCTGGTCGCTGGAAGATGCCCGTTTCTCTGCGATCGTTTACAAACCTTCCGATGTACCTAATGCAAGCGGTCCTCACGTGAGCGATCCACGCTCCGGTGAAATCATTGAAAGTCATATCAACTGGTACCACAACGTCATGCATTTACTGCGCAACTGGTACTTTGTACAGGCAACCCCTAATGATCCCCGCGCCCGCAATATGCAATTCAGCGATGAACTGATGGGTGAACTGATCCGCTTCGTATCTTCTCACGAAGTAGGTCATACCCTGGGTCTCCGCCATAACTTCGGCTCCAGCTCTACATATCCCGTGGAAAAACTGCGTGATAAAGAATGGGTTAAGAAAAACGGACACGCTGCGTCGATCATGGACTACGCACGTTTTAACTATGTTGCCCAACCTGGTGATGGCATCAGTGGTGCCGATCTTTACCCACGTATCAACTACTACGACAAATGGGCCATTGAATGGGGTTACAAATTAATCCCGGAAGCAAAATCTCCGGAAGCAGAAAAGCCAATTCTGAACAAATGGACTGTGGAGAAACTGAAGGATAAGAAATACTGGTTTGGTACAGAAACAAATCCCGATGATCCAAGATCACAGAATGAAGATTTGGGCGATAATGCCATGATTGCAAGTGCCTATGGTATTAAAAACCTGCAGTATATTATGCCTAACCTCCTCGCCTGGACTAAAGTTGATAACGAAGGCTATGGTAACCTGTCAGAATTATACAGAGAGATAAGCGGACAATTCGGCCGTTACATGGGTCATGTGGCTAAAAATGTGGCTGGTATCTATGAAACACCTAAAACCGTAGAACAAGCTGGTGCAGTGTATGAATATGTACCAAAGGCTACTCAGAAAGAAGCAGTTCAATTCCTTAACAAACAACTGTTTACTACGCCTAAATGGTTGATTAACCAGGATCTGCTGAGCCGCGTTGGTGGCGATGCTCTTTCTCTGGTCAGCTCCCGTCAGGAGCCAATACTGGATAGACTGATGAGTCTCAGTACCATCAATAAACTGATCAACAGCGAAGTGGCAATGGGCGCGCAAGCTTATACACCCACTGAATTGCTGAATGATCTGAAAAAATCCATCTTCTCAGAAATATATGCACACCAGTCAGTGGATGTATACCGCAGAAACCTGCAACGCACATATGTGGATAACCTGACAGAACTGATCACTCTTCCAGCTCCAAATCCAACGGCCATGATGTTTGGTTATTCAGTTGCCAGTCCAACTAAATCAGATGCTGCAAGTATTGGTCGCGCTCAGTTGATCGCACTCAGAACTGAACTGCGTGGAGCTGCTGCCGGTGGTGATGTAATGACCCGCAATCACGTACAGGACCTGATTGCCCGCATTAGCAAGGCATTGGATCCCAAATAACTATAAGGCATAAACGAAAATAACTGCACCCTTTCCGGTTATACCGGGAAGGGTGCTTTCGTTGATGTATACCCAAAGGCTGGTAATTCTTCCGGAAAATGCTTAATATCGCTACATTATTTACTCACGAAGCCTCAAAAACAGTGAAAGATCGGACTAACAAAATAACGATTTACGATATCGCTAGCAAGCTTAACCTGTCAGCATCTACCGTTTCACGTGCATTGCAAAACAATCCACTTATTAACATAGAAACGCGGGAGAAAATACAGCTGGCGGCTACTGAAATGGGGTATGTACCTAACTGGATCGCTTCCAGTTTGCGCAAAAAACGATCAAATATTCTGGGATTGATCGTGCCCCGTACTTCCATGTATTTTCAGAGTACAGCGATAAGTGGTATCCAACATGAAGCCCATAAATATGGATTCAGTATTGTAATTGGCCAATCGGACGAAACGGTGGCAATGGAAAAAGAGTTGGTACATACCTTCTACTCTCTCCGCGTAGATGGTTTGCTAGCGGTAGCTTCCATGTTTACCACCAACTTTGACCATTTCACTCCCTTTATTAAGAATAATATCCCGTTGGTATTTTATGATCGTGTACCTACAGACTTTCAGGGCTATACGATTACCGGGGATGACTTTAGAGGTGGTTTTCTGGCAACAGAACACCTGATCAAGCAAGGTTGCAAACGCATTGCGCATTTCTCCGGATTGCTTACCTGCAATCTTTATCAGCAAAGGCTTTCGGGTTATAAAGAAGCATTGGCACAATACAACATTCCCTTCGACGAACAGCTGGTATACATTCATGACCTGACAATGGATTCCGCTACTGTAGCCGCACAACAACTATTTGATGCACAAAAAATGCCGGATGGTATGTTCGCCGCCAATGACAGTTCTGCCGTAGCTTTTATACGTGAAGCCAAAAACAGGGGCATTGCCGTGCCTCAACAAATCAAAGTGGTAGGGTATTCCAATGACCTCTCCTCCCGGATCATTTCACCTTCTCTCACCACTATTGAGCAATCGGGCTATAATATGGGGCAGAAAGCGGTGGAAACAATT
>NZ_DATCVJ010000329.1:0-3859 GCF_036566945.1 Chitinophaga sp.
GATCGCTCGACTGACTTGGCCTCGCTCGCTGTGTAACCGTGCGCAGTGGTGCGTGCACACGGGTCACAGCTAGGCGCTTGCCGGGGCACTGGTGTGAAGGCAACGCAGAAATTCCGTGACGATGACGGAATCTTCACCTGCACGCGTGAAAGACGTTGGACAACGCTTGTCTAGGAACAACAGCAGCAGGAAACGGTACAACCGTACCTTTTACTTCTGTTTATAGAGAAGTGAGCCAAGGTGCGGCAGCCCATAAGATCGCAACAGCCGGAGCGGTAGCCTATGACAAGATCCGCCAAGTATTCGGCAAGGTTGAGCAGGGTGGTTTCTGGTCTGACAGCGATATTATTGTTATTGCTCATACAGGAATCAAGGAAAGCTTGCGCGGTCTTGTTGACAGCACTGGTAGGCCGTTGTTTGTTGAAGAGGTATCGGCAATGCAGCCAGCGACATTGTTCGGCTACAAGTTGCAGTTCTCTGACGGAGCAAAGACAAGTACAACCAACTTGCAGAACCCAACAGGAAATCCATTACTCATCGTTGGCAACCGTCAGCACTTGATTCTAGGTGTTAGAAGTCCTATCGAGACAATGATCAGCACTGAAGCTGGTTGGAGCACTGACGAAGCTCATTTGAAGATGCGTTCTCGTAGAGCCTTTGCTGTTGGACGAGAAAAATCTTTCGGCATCTTGGAAGTTGCAGGAGCGTAAGCAATTCGGGACAGCTCAGCGTTCATTCGAATGTTGAGCTGTCCCATTTTTACTATGACAAATTACGAATACGAGTTCACGATGACGTGGCCGACTATCGGTGACTATTTTCAAACACGTCAGTTTCAGCTTGGCTTCTCAGTTTCCGAGCAAAATTTGACGCTTGGCCGATTGTTCGCTGTTGCAAAGATCAGTGATGCACCATGAGAAATTTCTACGTAGGTCAGAATCCGCACCGTTCAGTATTGTTCAAAATTGTTGACGAACGTAAGCAGCCTGTCGATGTGATGATGTATTACACGGAAAGCGTGTTCATTCGTAGACCTGATGGTTCAGTGTATTCGGATGGTTATGCAGTTCCAATTGCGAATCCTTATCGCGCTGTTGACTACACGTTCGGTTCAACGAGTCCGTTCACAATGGCTAATGAGTATCAGATACAGATCAGATTGAATCGCAATAGCGGAGGACCAGGGGATAAGTTCGACTACACGGACAATATAGCAATAGATGTTATACAAAGTTTGGAGGTTAAATGTTAGCAACAGATGCAGATGTCCTGGATATGACTGGATGCACGGTCAATGATCAGCAGATCAGAGAAGCTCAGGCAATCGTTGAAGTGATTGGGGGGAGGCCGGAAAGTCTTGTCACGAATGAAGCAGACGAGCACTGGCTTAGATATGCCGTGTGTTTGGCAGTCTGCCTATATGGATAACTCAGATGTGTTCGCACAAGCGAACGTGGAAGAAGTGAAGCAAGACAAGACAACCGTTAAATGCGGAGGCAAGACGTACACCCTTAGTCCGTTGGTTGTGCTTGCAGTGAAGCAGTTCATTTGGAACAAGTCACGTTCGATCATGACCGGACCTAATACGGTCAGAGCGAATAGAATGCCTGATTGGTGGTACTGGTGATGCCTAGATTCATCGTACGAACCTGGCCTAGCCTGGTGGATATTTACACTTAGCGAGTGACGTTTGATCCTGAAACAGGCTCAGCCGAACGAAAGTGGAACTATCTCGAACCTGAGACAGTGCCTTGCACTGTCGTAGCGCTGAATCCTGAAGACAGCCTTGAGCAGTTTGGCGCGGAATACACTAAAAAGAAGTTCGTCAAGCTTGAGATTCCAACAGGTCAGTTCGAACTCAGCCAGCAAGCCGGAAATCTGCGCAGCAAAGACGGAAAACAGCGGTACTACGATCACTTGATCGACAACGAGTTCTACCCAGAAGTGTTCAACATCAGCAACATTGGCACTCGTATCGACTTGAACGGTCAGATTGACTGCTATGAGCTGTATCTAGAACTGTTCGATGACAGTATTACTCAGATTGCAAGATGACAGGAAAAGGGCTACAAGCATTTCAGCTTGTAGCCCTTTTCTACCATAATTCCACTTATGCGCGAAGGAGGGTCATGTGTAATAACTATATTATATCATTCTTTGTTTACTTTCGCTCTGTTTATCTGGCTGCTTGCCGTTAGGTCGGGATCAACGTTTTGCGGTCCATCTTGATTCGGCTTGCCGAATCTTCTTTTCTTTGAAATAGTTCTCTTCAATTCGGAGGTCAGAATTTCGTGTTGTCCTTGCAATTCCCATTCGTCCATCGAGTAGACGCTTAGAAGGTGTTTCCTTTGTTCGTATTCCGAATCGGTCTGTGGAATTCCAGGCTCCATGCGTGAAATTGCGTTGGCGCTGAAAGTGTGTGCATCCCATACGGCTCTTGCGGCGTCGTTGAGGTCATGGTCTGCAATCAAACGGATCGTTTCGTAGTGCCTGGTGAGCTTCCGCATGAGGTCACTGGCAGTGTTCTTTTCTGCGGACCGAACGTTGACCGCTTCAAATCTTTCGTTGCTTGTTTCAAGAAGCTCCATCGTTGACTGAACTAGCGTTGTGCGACGCCAGTTGAGCAAGTCCCTACCTTGGCTTGTTCGATGAACCACAACCCAGCCGATTATGGCAACAATTGCAGCGAGCAGGGCAGCAATGTAGATGTGCCAGGGCGTACCGCTCGAAATGCGCGTTTCGTGAACGATGATGTGTTGAGTCTGAGCCAGTGCCGAGAACATGCGCTCACGGTAGATGACGCTGTGTGTGGAGCGCTGCTGTGGTGCTTCTGTGTGGAGGGATGCTGAGGATTAATACATAGACTCATTGTCAAGTTGAACCGTCTACACGTATGTGATCCAGAGCACTTGCAACTGCTCAGTTTTGACCAGACATGACCAGATGTGGTCAGAAATGACCCTGTGCCTAACTTTGCGCCACTTTCTCACGCTTGCTGTTGTCTACAGGTGTAGGTACACCCTTCGTTGCGTGTAATGGTTGTCAGGCATCAATACAGGCATTTCCCCAGGTGGAATTCTGTTTACATGATCGTAACAATTTACTTCAGATCTGACCGTTTGGTTCGTTGACCTGGGGATTGCCGGTTTGTGGAAACCAAACAAAGGCCCAGAGGGTCATTTTCCGGTCGTTGGGCATGTGTTTCTGTCGGTGACGAGGTGTACGGTTTGTTCAGCCGGAAAGGAACGCAGAAAAACCCCAACGCGGGGTAACCAGCACTGGGGTCAGTCTGAAAGTTGCAACTTCTCACGGATGCACTTGCGACTGTACTCCAGAAAGCAGCTAGTCCTCCAACTGGTGGATAGTTTGTGTTGGAACTGTTATCCGGCAGACGGGAGGAAGGCTGATGCCAACCTCTGTTCAACGTATTACCCGCACTCGTACCGTGACGATTCCCGTTCGTCGGGTCGTCAGGGTCACCCGCATCATCACCATCAAGCCGGTGAAGCGATGACGGCGCGCAAGGTTCCGCAGGTGCCCGCGCCTGGCGGAGGTACGCGTGAGCGTGACCGCAACAAGGATGGAAGCTGGCGCGAAAAGCGCAGCGATACAGGGAAGAAGCGCAAGTAGCTTCTGAATGCCGAAAGAGGTCCAGGTCTTTTGACCTGGACCTCTTTGGTTTCTAACTCACGCGGACGTGTGTAAAACTAAAGCTATCGAGTTGATGCAGTACCGCTGATCCGTCGGAGTGGGGTAGCCCTCACCCTCGAAGACATGGCCGAGGTGGCTGTGGCACTTCTTGCAGATAACTTCGACGCGTCGCATTCCCAGGCTCACGTCTTCCTTCAGGATGACGGCG
>NZ_DATCVJ010000330.1:0-9082 GCF_036566945.1 Chitinophaga sp.
ATTGCAGCGCATATGACTATGCTGGGTATTCCTGATGCCGCACAGCAAACCTATATCAATTCAAGACCGGCATTGACCGCTACGAATGCGCTTGCGCAGATCATCACAGAGAAATATGTGGCCGGTTTCCTGTCTCCCGAAACATACAACGACTGGAGACGCACTGGTTATCCACTATTGAAGCCTTACCAGGATGAAATAGTAAAAAGTATTCCGCGCAGATGGCCTTACCCGGCTAATGAACTACTGACCAATCCGCAGCCTGATCAGAAAGTGACAGGAAGTGATCGCGTTTGGTGGGACGGAAACTAAGCAGAAAGCGTAAGGCATAAAGCAAAAAGCCATTGAGGCGAATGAATAGAGCGAAGAAATAATATCCGCTTTGTTCATTCGCCTCAATGGCTTTTTGCTTTATGCCTTACGCTTTCCGCCTAAATCACGGGTGCAGTGTAAGCGACAATATACCTAACTGTACTTTTTGTGAAGCATCTGTTGCTTTCAGTTTAAGATACAGATTATGTTTCTTGCCGTCTGCTACTGGTGTGAAATTGAAGCTCACTTTGTTAGGTGCATTAGGCAATGCGCCAGGGCCAATGGTTACTTCTCCTAAACGGGTACCGCTGGCATCATCCAGGAATGCTTCCACCGTATAACCCTGTTCAGGTGTTGCCTGTACCATGTACAACAGTTCTATTCCTTTCACATCGGTAAGATCCAGTTTGTTATACACTACCCAACCTTCTGAGTTGGAAGGTATGAGGAACTTTTTACCATCTATAGAGAAGGTAGATACGCCATCTGCTTTGCTGTAGTCAGCGGCAGAGATCACAGGGCTGACCAGCTCTGTTTGCGTAGTACCAGTGATCGGCTTAATGCCGGGACCACCTTTATCGGTGTAGCTGGCGAGCAGGTATAATACGCCGTTATCTTTGGCTTCACCACCCATGGTAGGACTTACCGTACCAGAAACTGGCAGGGACACTACTTTCGGTGTGTTACCACCAATAGAATAAATGTATTCTACCAGTTGTTTTGCTTCCCCTACAGAGAGGCCAGGGTGAGCAGCCATGGCTGTTTCTCCCCATACGCCACCACCACCGCTGATGATCTTTTTAGCCAGCATTTCCGGTGCAGCAGGATCGCTTTTATACTTTTCTGCCACCTGTTTGAAAGAAGGACCGATAGATTTTTCATCCGGTTTATGACAGGTTTTACAGTCAGATACTTCCATGATATTTTTACCTGCAATGGCGCCGGTAATGATCTGGTGGCCTTGTGGCTGTGCGGCCTTATCTCGACCCTGAATATAATCTGCCTTTACAAAAATGTTGTTGGCATCGAGTTTACCATCGGCTGAATTACCATCTTCCTTATCGCTGATATTCACGGTATACTGTACCGGTTTACCTGGGAAGTAGAACATCTGGTTGCCGCTGATGGCAATTTTTACGTCAGGGGTTTCATTACCTGCGTATACGTCGATGGATTTGCTTTTTGTTTTTGCGCCTTTATCATCTGCTACTTCTACAAATACCTGGTATTCGCCGGGTGTAGTGTAGGTGAATTCAACGGTTGGTTCCGTAGTTTCTTTTTTGGAGCCATTACCGAAATTCCAGAGATAGGTGATTTTGTCGCCATCCGGGTCAACAGAACCTTCTGCGCTTACGGTTACTTTAAAGGGCAATCCGCCGGTTAAACGGTTGGCGTGGATATTGGCTACCGGTGCACGGTTACCACCATTAAAATCGATCCGGGAGAGGCCTGCATCTGCATTTTTGCTGAACCATCCATTACCGTATTCCAGGATATACATACGACCATCAGGACCCATTTCCATATCGATCGGTGCATTCAGCTTGGTATTAGGCATGAATCTTTCCATTTTGGAGAAATCGCCGTTTTTATCCATGGTCACGGCCATGATCCAGCCGCGGATCCAGTCGTAGATAAACAGTTTATCATTATAGTAATCCGGGAAACGGGTTTCTTTCGGATAGAATTCGCTGTAATAAACCGGGCCTGCTTCTGCATTACGGCCACCGCTACCTACAATCGGGAACTCGTCTGATTTAGCGTAAGGATACCAGATGAAAGCGGAGGTTGCCGGCGGCAATTCTTTCAGACCGGTATTGTTACGGGAATCGTTGATCGGTTTCAGCGGATCGAAATAAGGGCCGCTTTCGCCGGTTTCGTAATTGTATTGACGGTATGGTTTGTTGTTGGCAATGAACATCGGATAACCGAAGAAACCGGGCTTCTTGGCCTGATTTACTTCATCATATCCTCTTGGTCCGCGGGTAGAGTCATCGTTATTCGCATCGGGTCCTACTTCTCCCCAATATACATAGCCTGTTTTCTGATCTACAGACATACGATACGGGTTACGTGTACCCATAGCATAAATTTCAGGACGGGTACCTTTGGTGCCTTTAGGGAACAGGTTACCATCCGGGATGGTGTAAGAACCATCTGCCTGTACTTTGATACGCAGGATTTTTCCGCGCAGATCATTGGTGTTGGCAGAACCGCGACGGTCATCGTACTGCAGGTGACCTGGACGGTCATCGGTAGGGCCATAACCTTTGCTTACATATTTCTGTCCGGGTTCATCAAACGGTGTGGTGTTGTCGCCGGTAGATAAGTACAGCAGTCCGCCTGGTCCAAATGCAATGGAGCCACCGGTATGGCAGCAGATATTGCGTTGGGAGTAGAACTCGAGTACTACTTTTTCGGAAGACATATCCAGTTTGTTGTTTTCAAATTTGAAACGTGACAAACGATTCACGGAAGTATCTATCGGGGAATACATCGCATAGATGTAGTGGTTATTTTTAAAGTCGGGGTCAGCGGCAAGGCCGAGGAATCCTTCTTCAGCATTTACGTTAGGCGTATCGGTATGATGATATACTTTCAGGAAGCCTGCCTGTGACAGTTTCTTTTCAGCGTTGTTATAAATCATCAGTTCACCACGGCGTTGTGCCACCAGGATGTCCAGGTTAGGCAGTATCGCCATTTCTGTTGGTTCGAAGAACTCACCGGATACCAGTACATTTTTAGTGAAGCGATCTTCTTCCGGTACACGCAGCGTTTTAGCCAGGCTGTAATCCAGTACCTGGTTTTTACCGATGGCGTATTTGATACCACCCGCGATATGTTTCAGGAATAAGCTGTCTGTATAGGATTCTTCGGTGTGTCCGAGTCCTGTGTAGAACGCGCGGCCACCGTCGTAATCATGATACCAGCTGATGGGATGATTGCCACCCATGGTACCACCCTGGTATGATTTCTCATCTAATTTCATCAGCACGGTGGTGGTGGTGTCTACGTTTTTGTAGTTATACCACTCATCGGTATGTTCCCATTTTTCAGGGAGACCTTCCGTAGCGGGGAATGATTTTACAATGACGTCAACTATAGCTTTGTGAACGCCCGGAGGATGGCTCTGGAACCATGCGCCGGCGAGGTGGTTATACCAGCCCCATTCGTATTCTGTATCGGCTGCGGCGTGGATACCTACGTAACCGCCACCTGCCTGGATATATCTTTCAAAGTCTGCTTCCTGGTAGTTGTTCAGTACATCACCGGTGGTGCTCAGGAAGATTACCGCAGAGTAGTTCTGAAGGGTATCTTCATTGAATTTGTTGGCATCGGTGGTGGTATCTACCTCAAATCCGTTTTCGGTACCCAGTTTCTGTACGGCGGCAATGCCGGCAGGAATAGAGGCGTGGTGAAATCCGGCTGTTTTAGTAAACACGAGTACTTTCGGTTTGCCGGGACGTGATTTTTTACAGGCTGCCATGCCTACGAGGGCCAGCAGCAAAATAAGTTTGATGGTATGTTTCATTATAGCAGATTAGTTTTTGGGTTTCCAGTTGCCGATAGCATATTCAATGCCACCCAGCAAATGTTTCAGATATACGGGATCCTGGTATGATTCTTTGATATGTCCCATTTCAGTGTAGAAGGCACGTCCTCCTTCAAAATCGTGATACCAGCACATGGGGTGGTTATCGCCGTTTTTGCCGCCGGTGTAGCTGCTTTCATCAATTTTGATCAGCACATGTACATCGGGGTTGAGGTCTTTGAAATTGTACCATTCATCTTTACGGATCCATTCATCAGGCAGCTCTTTGGTAGCAGGATGATTATGATCCACTACTTTCAGCGTGGCTGTTTGCTGATTAGGATGACTCAGGAACCAGGCACCTGCCAGTTTGTTGTACCATGGCCAGTCGTATTCCGTATCTGTTGCTGCGTGGATACCCATCCAGGCGCCGCCTTTGTGGATGTAATTTTCAAACGCTGTCTGTTGTGCGTCGTCAAGTACATCGCCGGTGGTGCAGCTGAAAATAACTGCTGCATATTTTTTCAGGTTCGCGGCGGTAAATGCGCTGGCATCTTCGGTAGTGTCTACCTCGAAGCCATTGTCTTTACCCAGTTGCATGATCGCTAATTTGGCAGCGGGAATGCAGTCGTGGCGAAAGCCTTTTGTTTTGGAAAATACGAGTACTCTTTTTGTTTTGTGTTTGTGCTTTGCCTGCACAGAAATAGTGCCGGCGAGGAGCAAGAGTGTAATAAACGCGGTTAATGCTTTCATCTTATTTTTTACGTGGGAATAAATGAAGAATGGCTTAAAGCAGAAAGCAAAAAGCAGAAAGTTACTGTAGCGGAGATATCAGCGAAAACTTAATATCCGTTCACTTCCGCTACAGTGGCTTTCTGCTTTTTGCTTTCTGTTCTAAGCTTATTTTAAAGAACTCTTATTTTGATATTACGATACCAAACATCATCACCATGGTCCTGCAGGGCAATATGACCTTTTGGATATTTGCCGAACTCTTTCCAGTCGTGGAATTTGCTTTTAGCTACCAGTGCATCCCATTCAGGCGTACCCATCGTAGTTTCTGCAGTTTTCACGCCATTGAGCCAGAGGGTCAGGTGACCATCTTTCTTGGATAATTTGGCGGTATTCCATTGACCAACAGGTTTAACCGGTCTGTTGGTCGCTTTGATCAGGTCGTACAATTCACCCGCATTGTGTTTTGGGTTTTTGCCATCAGGATGGCCTGCATCATCGATTACCTGCATTTCAGGACCAGAGAGATAAGTCTGGCTTAAAGAAGGATCTTCATGAACGCTGAAAATAAGACCGCTGTTGCCACCTTCGGAAATTTTCCATTCGTAGCTCAGTTCATAGTTTTCATATTCTGCGTCTGTAACGAGATCACCACCCGGTGCGCCATTCTTTTTCGCAGCCTGATCCAGGGCAATTGCGCCATCTGATACGCCCCATGCAGGGCTGGCGGTAGTCTTCAGATAAGTATGCCAGCCTTTGGTAGAAGTACCATCGAACAGCAACACCCATCCTTGTTTCTTTTCCTTGGCTGACAGGGTATTTAATTGCTGGGCTTTCAGGGAGGAAGCGCCGAGTATAGCGCTGACCATGAATGCCCCCAGGATTAATTTTTTCATTCCAGATGATTGAGTTTATGTTAGGATAACAATTATTTGCCGGTAGATAATGATAAGATATAGCTTACCATTTCTTTCGCATCCTCTTTAGATACCTGTGGATGTGGCAGCATAGCTACTTCACCCCAGTTACCTGAACCGCCTTTGATGACTTTGTCGGCCAGTTTGTCTACATTTTCCGGTGTGTTAGGATATTTACCTGCAATGTCTTTCAGTGCGGGTCCTACCACTTTCATTTCTTCTTTATGACAGGTTTTGCAATCGCTCTGTGACATCAGGGTTTCGCCTTTGCTAACAGGTTTGTCTGCATTTGGCGACACCATAGAATTATCTGCTGCCGGCGCGCTTTCATGCGTGGTTGCGCTATCAGCATTCTCTTGTTTTTTTTCACCTCCTCCGCATGCTGCAAAGAATAAAACACTTAATACAAGCGGCGCCAGATATCTCTTTCTCATTTCTTGATTTTTTTTATTTGGTTATTGTTTACTAAACGATCAGTGGATAATTAATTAAATGCCTAATATTCTTTTATTGAAAGCATCATCAGTACCGGCGCCTGCAAAGTCATCAAATGCCTTTTCGGTAACACGGATAATATGATCCTTGATAAATGGTGCACCTTCTTTAGCACCATCTTCCGGATGTTTGATACAACATTCCCACTCCATAACGGCCCAACCGGCATAATCGTATTGCGCCATTTTACTGAAGATGGATTTAAAGTCTACCTGTCCATCGCCGAGGGAACGGAAACGGCCCGGGCGATCAATCCAGGACTGGTATCCGCCATACACGCCGGAACGGCCGGTAGGATTGAATTCCGCATCTTTTACGTGGAATGCTTTGATTCTTTCGTGATAGATGTCGATATATGCCAGGTAGTCGAGGCATTGCAGCAGCAGATGACTCGGATCGTACAACAGGTTGGCACGTGTGTGGTTGCCGGTGGCTTCCAGGAAACGTTCAAAGGTAATACCATCGTGCAGGTCTTCTCCCGGATGAATTTCATAACAAACGTCTACGCCGTTGGCATCAAATTCATTGAGGATAGGCAGCCAGCGTTTTGCCAGTTCAGCAAAACCTGTTTCCACCAATCCGGCCGGACGCTGTGGCCATGGATACATGGCAGGCGCCCACAACAATGCACCGCTGAAAGTAGCGTGAACATTGAGGCCCAGGTTACGGCTGGCTTTAGCCGCATATTTCAGCTGGTTAACGGCCCACTCCGTACGTGCGTTAATGTTATTGTGATATTGAGGAGGCGCAAATCCGTCGAACATTTCAGAGAATGCCGGATTTACCGCTACCAGCTGTCCCTGCAGGTGTGTGCTCAGTTCTGTGATTTCCAGTCCTGCTGCATTCACGATGCCTTTGATTTCATCTGCATAGGTTTTGCTTTCCGCTGCCTTCTGCAGGTCTATCAGGCGGGTATCCCAGCTGGGGATCTGCACTCCTTTGAAGCCAATGGAGGCAGCCCACTCACAGATAGATTTCAGACTATTGAAAGGCGCTTCATCTCCCATGAATTGCGCCAGAAAAATACCAGGTCCTTTTATCGTTTTCATACGCTCGTTCTAGTGATGAAATACTATATCTCGAAATTAGTCCATTTAGCATCGCTCTGAGAAGAACGAACTACGTTGTCGATGAATGCCATACCGCGCACGCCTTCTGCTGTACCCGGGAAATCCAGGGATTCCGGAGATGGTTGTACACCATCAATTTTAGCTGCTAAAGTTTGTGCGAAGTTGCGATACAGGTTACCGAATGCTTCCAGGTATCCTTCCGGATGGCCGCCTGGTGTGCGGGTATTATGAGTCATGTAGCTGGACTGGAAAGAGTAGCCACCACCTGCGCGGTAAATTTCAGTAGGTTTATCCAGCCATTTTACCAGGAGGGTATTTGGTTCGTGCTGTGCCCATTCGAGGCCGCCTTTTTCTCCGTATACGCGGATTTTCAGCGCATTTTCTTCACCGGCAGCTACCTGTGATGCCATCAGCACACCGGCAGCGCCATTGTCGAAGCGGAGCAATACAGCGCCGTCGTCATCCAGCGCACGACCTGGTACCATGATGTTCAGGTCGGCACATAATTTTTCAATTTTAGCGCCGCTGATATATTCTGCCAGGTTAGCCGCATGGGTACCGATATCGCCCATACAGCCGCTTTTGCCTGATTTGGTAGGATCTGTTCTCCAGGCTGCCTGTGCATTACCTTCTCTTTCACTCAGTTTGCTGAGCCAGCCTTGCGGGTATTCTACCCATACTTTGCGGATCTTGCCGAGTGCACCGTCTTTTACCATCTGCCTGGCTTGTTTTACCATTGGATAGCCGGTATAGGTATGCGTGAGCAACAGTGTTAAGCCGGTAGCTTCTACTTTTGCCTGTAATTGTTTAGCCTCATCGAGTGAGAAAGTGATGGGTTTTTCTATAACTACGTTGAAACCAAGATCGAGTGCCATCATGGCTGGTTGGAAGTGGGCGAAGTTAGGCGTTACGATGGTCACAAAGTCCAAACGTTTGTCTGCCGGCATTTTCGCTTCGTTTTCCAGCATGGTTTTGAAATCGAGGTAGGTGCGTTCCGGATCGAGGAACAGCATCTTACCAGATTCCACTGCAACGTCGTTATTGATGCTGAGGGCACCGGCCACCAGCTCAATCAGTCCGTCCATATTGGCGGCAATACGGTGAATTGCACCAATGAAGGCATCTTTACCGCCTCCTATCATTCCCATTCTTAGTTTCCGTGTCATATCTACAATTAATTATCGTTTATAAGTTATACTGTTTGAACCTGTACTTTTTCTACTTTTTTGCGGCTGCGCATAAAAAGGAAAAGTCCTGCAAAAGCTACGATCAGCATTACAGGAATGATGAGTGTGGCATTGATGATTTCCGGTCCGGCTACTGCGGTGGCCTGACTAAAGGCAGTGGCCTCTGCGCTGCCTGGTACTGCAGAACGGTAAGCATCCAGTGAAGCACCGGCAGGGAGTTGTTTTACAATGATACTATCATAAAAACCGCCCATGAAATACATGTATACAGATACGGCAAACATACCGGCGCCGCCCATCAGGTTCATACCTAATGCGCCTGACTGAGGTATGTTTTCTGATACAAAACCCAGCATAGTTGGCCAGAAATAAGTAACACCCATACCGAAGATAACGGCGGCTACAAAGATCATGTTACCAGATACATGGGAAAGTAAATATAAGCCCAAAGCGGAAAAAATCGCCGAAAAAAGTAAAACGCCGGTCGGGGATATTTTATGTACCACAGGACCAGCTACTCCTCTGCCCAATGTTTGCACGCCTGCTGTTAATGCCAGGATGAGGATAGAATTTTCCGTTACATTTTTTAACAATACTTCAATCCACTGTCCGGTGAAAAGCTCTGTGATGGCGGTGCCAAACATCAGGATAAACATTACGATGAACAGGGGACTTAAAACTGATTTGTACATCTGGGCGGAAGAAACGCCGGATGCTACCCTTTCTGTAACAGGGAAATCAAGTTTCAAAAAGAGATAACCATAGATAAGCGTAGGGATGATCATGGTGGCTACCTGCAACTGCCAGCTGAGACCCAGTTTAGACAGTAAGAATACC
>NZ_DATCVJ010000331.1:0-1679 GCF_036566945.1 Chitinophaga sp.
AATAATATAGTCAGCCATATGAAGAAGTTTCTAGTCGTTTTATCGCTATTTGTGGTGTCTATTTCATGCCTTTCCCAAACACCACATCCAACCAGGAGGTTTTCCGTGCAGCTTGCGGCTGGTCCCGCCATTCCAATCGGGCATTTTGCAGATAATTCATATTCATCCTCCCGCCACGAAATGTCAGGTAATGCGGTAGTGGGCTTTTCTGCTGATGCTTTGGTTAAGTACCAGTTAAAGAAATCATTTGGTATTTCCTTAACTATTGGTGGATCAATAAATAAACAAGATGAAGCGCATTTGCGGAATGAAATCAAAAAATCCGGTTCAGATCAAATGCGGGTATATGTTAAGATGGATAGTTGGAAAGTATTTAAAGTAATGTCAGGTGTCTTTTATTCTATTCCATTTTCGTCCAGTTCTAAGTTCGAACTAGTGCCAATGGCATCGGTTGGCATTTGCAAAACAAAATTACCGGGATTTGTTTATGCCTATGATTATCCAAACTTATCAGGAGGGGTTGGTGTGGCTACGATGACCAAAGTAAATGTACCCGTCACATTCTGTTATAGCGTTTCGCTGGCTTTGAATTACAAATTAAGCAAGAGGGTCTTTTTACTATCTGACGCTAGTTACTTTGGTGCGTCAGCAAAGTCGAAGTACGGTTATTACCCTACTTGGCCCGTATCTCCAATTGTAAATCCACCTTTAAATCCGGTGGAGAATCCAGCAGAGAATCATTATTCGCTGGCATCGTTGAATTTACATTTAGGAGCTGGCGTTAGATTTTGAAATGGAGGTTTTCAATAATCATTCTTTCTGAAGGGCTGGGTGCAGGTAGGCTAAAGCCTTATTGGTTAAAGGGATTTTTAATAGTTAATTTCTCATCAATCAATTGACCGTTTTGTAGATCTTCTGAGTATAGTATGGTACAACCGCTTTCCAGCGCAGCCGCAATAATAAGGCTATCATAAAAAGAGAATCCATAACGATCTGCTACCTGACAGGCTTGTAGCACAGTGTTTTCTGTATTGACGTATAGGTTATTATTTTGGCAGCATTCTTTTATTGCCAATATAGCCTGTTGATAACTGAATTTAAATTTTCGGGTAACAATATTACTCAACTCCTGTAAAACCTGTGTACTAATATAAGAATTGCTTTCAGTTATAAGTTTACGTGCTATTTTCTGTTTATCTATTTCGGAGTTTGAATAGGAATATTCAATGATATTACTATCCAGGAAAACATTAGCGTTCATTTGCTTCATCGCGATTAAATTTATAGCCTCGTGTATCAAGTGATAAAGCAGTAAATGTTACCTTTTGTTTAGCTGGTTTTGCCTTTGTATTACCTTCATCTTTGGCAAAAGCAATGACCTCTATTTGCTTTCCTACATAGTCTTCAGGAATATCAAATGAAATGGATTGTTGATGAGGTATTATTATTGTGCGTATCATAAAACTTTCAGGTATTATTGGATTGGAAATATACACAAAAATGAGCGAAAATGAGTGAATGAGAATTTTATACGAAATCCATTATCGAACCGCCTGACTCAATGAAGCCGTTAAGCTAATATAGGATCAAGTTGAAAACTTGGGGGATTAGTAGAAAAATAGTTGTTTTGCATCAGATTAGCCAACGACGCACGTGGATCAGAACTTTCGTAAACTTGT
>NZ_DATCVJ010000332.1:0-18914 GCF_036566945.1 Chitinophaga sp.
AACAAGGTACCCTATTGGATATTGGCAGTGGCACCGGCGCTTTCCTGCATTATATGCAGGTAGGTGGATGGACAGTTACCGGTCTGGAACCGGATGAAAATGCCCGCCGCAATGCCAAAGAAATTTACAATATCACGGCGCTGCCGATAGAAGAATTATATACCTTACCAGCCCGGCAATTTGATGCCATTACCATGTGGCATGTACTGGAACATGTACATGACCTGCATCGTTACCTGGATCATATCCGCACTTTGCTGAAGCCCGGCGGATCCTTACTCATCGCCGTTCCTAACTACACCTCTTCCGATGCCGGCTATTATAAAGAATACTGGGCCGCCTATGATGTACCCAGACATCTTTATCATTTCTCACCGGGATCTATGGAGAAATTATTAACACAACATCAGATTAAGCTGGTAAAAAAACACCCGATGGTGTTTGATGGTTTCTATGTAAGCTTACTCAGCGAAAAATATAAAACAGGCAAGAGCCGGCTGTTTCAGGGGTTCTTCCACGGTTTCCGCTCGTATAGGAAAGGGTTGAAGACGGTTGATCAGTGTAGTTCTATCGTGTACGAATGTAAGATCTAAGCGAACTTTGTCTTTGTCCAGGATTATACTGATTTAGATGATTTTCAGGATTTTATTTTTTCAGGATTAAAAAAGATTAGCGAAGACCAATGTGGATATCCGCATTTATCTTCGCTAATCTTTTTTTCTTCCAAAATCAATAAAATAAAATCCTGAAAATCATCTAAATCAGTATAATCCTGAGTAAGACAAAAACTCGCATTACATCAGTTTCATCTCATTTACCAACCGCGTACATCCTGCATATTTATCGATAATAAACAGCACGTAGCGGATATCTACCATAATATTACGACAGATGGTAGGATCATAATTAATATCGCTCATCGTACCTTCCCAGGTACGGTCAAAATTAAGTCCGATCAGGTGTCCGTAGGCATCCAGTGCAGGACTGCCGGAGTTACCGCCGGTAGTATGATTGGAGGCAATGAAGCATACCGGCATTTTTCCATTTACCCCATAACGGCCATAGTCTTTCTTCTTGTAGAGCTCTATTAATCTGGCCGGTACATCAAATTCATAATCACCGGGAATATATTTCTCCATCACACCATCCAGGTAGGTATAAAAATCGTAGTGGATAGCATCCCGTGGATTGTATCCATCTACCTTACCGTATGTTACGCGGAGGGTGCTGTTGGCATCCGGATAAAAACTTTTTTTGCTGCCCATCACGTCCATCTGCGCCTGCATATAAGTGCGTTGCAGGTTATTGATATTGGATTGAATATCAGCGAGCGGTTTGCTCACATTATCCACAAATCCTTTGCGCAGTGCCATTACCAGGCGGGTAGCGGGATCTTTCCACATTTGTGCTACCACTGTATTGTAAGGTTGCTGTACAAATGCTTTTAGTTTTTCGGGAGATGTTAAAGCGGATAAAGCATACAGTTTATCGGCCATGGCGCGACCATCTTTGTTATTTTCGTCCCAGATCTGTGCAAATTCGCTGCCCGCATAGGCCGGCGGTACTCCTTTGGCGTACAGGCTCATGAGACTGCCGCAAATATCATGATCTACTTTTGCACTGTAGTTTTGGTAGAACGGCTGCATACCTGCCAGGAATTGTTCCCGCATGGTTTCGTACTGCCCCTCTCCTTTATCATGTACATCGTTCAGGAAAGAGATCAGGCGATCGCCTACGGTAAACAGCTCCACGTTTTTCACCAGTTCACTGTAGTAGTCACGCGTTTGCGCATAGGGTTGTATCTGCAGGTAGTAGCCATTCAGGGAGTCCAGTACGCCGCTGTATTTTTGTTTCCACAGCGGGTTAGCTTCCATCTGCCGACGATAAGAAGCTTCATATTGCAGTTTTTTGCCGATGCCGTTGGTTTGTTTTACACCCTGCATTTCTCCCATCCACTTTTTCCAGTAGTTGGCAGTACCGGCATATTTGGCAGCATATTGAATTTTAATCTGCTGATCCTTACGCATGTAGCCATCCATGATTTTGAGGGCAGCATCCCGCATTTCTACTTTCGCAGCATCTACCACTTCCACGGTTTGTTTTACCGCTTCAGAAGGCAGATATTCGGTGGTACGGCCAGGAAATCCCATGACCATGGTAAAATCGTTTTGTTTTACGCCTTTCAGGGAAATGGTGAGGGCATATTTAGGCTTTAAAGGCACGTTATCGGCCGAGTAAGGGGCCGGGCGACCATCTTTACCGGCATAGATACGAAACATCGAAAAATCGCCTGTATGACGTGGCCACACCCAGTTATCTGTATCTGACCCAAACTTACCAATAGAAGAAGGCGGCGCTCCGACCAGTCTTACATCCCGGTAAGTTTCTGTTACAAACAGGAAATACTGGTTGCCTTCATAAAAGGGTTTTATCATGGCATCCTGCCAGCTTTCTTTGCGGGCGGATTGCTTAATATCGTTTAAACGTTTGTCGATCGCGGATTGACGCTCTCTTTCGCTCATGCCGGGCTTTACATCCTGCAGGGCGGCTTTGGTTACATCATCGATACGTACAATAAATGTGGCAAAAAGGCCGGGATTAGGAAGCTCTTCTACTGCTGATTTTGCCCAGAAGCCATTTTCGAGGAAGTTATTCTGCAGGGAAGAATGCTTTTGAATGGCATCGTAGCCGCAGTGGTGATTGGTCAGCAGCAGTCCCTGTTCGGAGATCACTTCGGCCGTACAGAAACCGCCAAAGCTAACGATGGCATCTTTCAGACTACCTTTATTGATGTTATAAATATCCGAGGCATTGATTTTCATGCCCATTCCTTTCATCTCTTTTTCATTGAGACCGGATAGCAGCTGTGGCAGCCACATACCTTCTGTAGCAGAAGCTTGCAGCGCCAGTACAAGGAGTACTAACGACAGCACAGGTTTCGCGATTCGTTGCAACATATCTGATATTCTTTTTATAAAACAGGCAATTTACTATAATTCGGGGAGGCAGGAAAAGATAACCCGGTGTTTCCTGTGATTCATCGATATAAACCCGCTGTTTAAAGAGATCCCGTTCATTATCTGGGCAGATTACCTCAATTTCATCCCTATATCTATCTGTCGCAAATGTTCCGCTTAAAATCTTCGGTAGTAATAGCACACATTACAGGGTGGCTGATATGCCTGAGTTTACCCCTTCTGTTTATCAGCGGGCAAACGGGCGACCACAAAGCACTCTCGATTTTATTTTCAACAGATTACCTGGTGTTCCTGGTAACTTATGTAGCATTGTTCTATTTCCATACTACTTTTCTGTTTCCCCGACTGTACTTCCGGAAGCAGTATCTGTTGTACTTTCTGGCCGTTTTCCTATTGCTGGTCATGGTGAATTACATGCGGCCTTTTGATCATTTGTTCGCCAGGTTACCCCATGCACCCCGCGAGATGCGCTGGCATCCGCCGATGCCACCCGGTGGTGGAGAAGCTGGCATGCACCCACCGGAAAAGCCTCCGGTGAAAATAGATATGGTCAGCGATTTTCTTTTCCTGCTTACTATTTCACTGAGTATTGCTACCGAAACTACCCGTCGCTGGCGACAAACAGAAAAAAGAGCATTGTATGCAGAAACCCGCAAAACCCAGGCTGAATTATCCTTTCTGAAAGCCCAGATCAATCCACACTTCCTGTTTAACACCCTGAACAATATTTATTCACTTGCCATGACACGTAATGAAAACACGGCCATGAGCATTATGAAGTTATCCAACATGCTCCGTTATGTAACGGAAGATACCAGACATGACTACGTGTTGCTGGAAAGTGAAATTGATTGTTTACGTGACTATATAGACTTACAGAAGCTTCGACTCACCACCAAAACAAAGGTTAATTTCTCTGTGACTGGTAGCCCGGGCATCAAATGTATTGCCCCGCTGGTATTACTCCCCTTCCTTGAAAATGCTTTCAAATATGGGGTGAGCAACCATGAGCCGTCAGAAATTAATATTCAGCTGAGTACTTCGGAGCATCATATTCATTTTTTCTGCAGCAATAAACTGTTAAGAATTGCACCGGATACCAGTCGTACCGGCATTGGTATTTCCAACACCCGGCAAAGACTGGATCATTTATACCCCGACAAATATGAATTGCAAATCAGTGAAGATAATGGGGCTTATGCGATTACATTACAACTACAGGTATAACTGATGGAAATAAAATTTATTGTGATAGATGACGAACCACCGGCACTGCAGGTGATAAAGACCTATGCACGGGAGTTTCCCTGGCTGAAATTGCAGCATACTTTTGAAGATGCCATCTCTGCTTCTGAATATTTACGTCAGGCCCCGGTAGATCTTGTATTCCTCGATATTCATATGCCTGATGTAAATGGATTGGATCTGGCCAGGGGCCTAACCACCAACCCCATGATTATTTTCACCACTGCTTACAGGCAGTATGCCTATGAAGGCTTTGAGCTGGAAGCCATCGACTATTTACTGAAGCCAATTTCGTTTCAGCGCTTTGAAAAAGCGGTACAGAAAGCACAAGCCTACTATCTGCAACAGCAACAGCCGGCAGTCATGGAAAGTCTGCTCGTATATTCTTCCTACCATACGGTAAGAATACCGTTACATGAAATTGTATACATAGAAAGTATGGAAGATTATATCCGGATACATCTTACGCAGCGCGCGCCGGTGCTCACATTGATGACACTGAAAAAGATGATGGAAAAACTCCCTGCTGGAAGGTTCCGGAGAATCCACCGCAGTTATATTGTTGCGGTGGATAAAGTGCGCGCAGTAAATAACCGGAAAGTAAAACTTTCTTCTGCCGCGGAACTCCCGGTAAGTGACAGCTATAGTGATTTTATCCGCGACTGGAAACAGCAGTAATCATCTGCCTAATCATTCTCCACATAACTACATATTGAAATATCGGGACTTAACTTTAGCGTAAACGTGTCCGTGGTATCATTAAAACCCAGTAACAGGTATTCTCCTATAACCCCATGAAGCAGCAGCGGTGCGGTATAATACAGGATCGCCACCTTATGCGCCTGCCGGTCATGAATATCGGATGCTATTATTTTAAACTGATGCCGGTCGAAAGACAATTGAATATTCCCCATCGTATCCCAGATATCCGGCACCAGCTTGTTCAATGACTGAATGTACAGCCCTACCGCAAATCCTGTTTTATAATGCAGAGAATTGGCTTTGGGCTGTTGTGCCACTATTTCCGCGAACGTGCGGTGTTGTTCGGCCTGATTATATACCTGCGATTGCAGCAGGAACTCTTCGTAGGAATCATGGAATACCTGCTTTGCAAAAGTAGTGGTAGCCGTTGCATCAATCCCCTGCCGGATCACCAGCCGTATCATTGTTTTCCCCATATCAACCAGCTACATAAATATTGTGAACAAGATTGTAGTCGCCTGTTTCGGTGGCTGTTACCGTGGCCAGCTCATTGGACAAAGAATCGGCAAAGATCATGTCTGAAGTATTTTTAGGCATACTCGTATTTTGTCCGTGTGCTACATACAAAGTTGTTTTATACACCGCCGTATTGATATCATCCGGGAAGGCGATTTGTGTGGTACATTTCAGTTTACTATCCAGGTATACTTGTGCGTGAATATGTGTTACCCTGCCTTCGTACCAGCCAGGATAGATAGAAGTAAATTTCACCTGACCCGCAGTATCTGAATACTGTATTCCGCGGCAAAACACCAGTGCAGTATTATCCTGATTGCCCAGGTAACCTCTGTTGCTATAACCGGAGTAATAACCATCCTTATCACAATGCCAGATGTCTACTCTTGCATTGGCCAATGGTTTACAGCTATCGTTTGTATTAAGTACATTAATGGTGATGTGGAGTGGTATGCCTGTTTTACCATCAGTAATATCCAGGCGCCGTATTGATGACCCACGGCTGGTGTACAGCGGATACGGGCCATCTGTTTCTTCGGGTGATACCGTACAACCGCCACTTTGGGTTACGTCTGTGTCGGTGCTGCTTTTTTTACAGGCTTCAATTAATACGGGTACCGCGGTAGCACTGATGAAGAGTTGTTTCAGAAATTTTTTACGGGTGTTTTCCATCGCATGATTTTTTTGATCTTTCTAAAGATTTCGAATCTGCGGTGGAAGAACAAATATTATAGATGAATGGGCGGGATGTACCGGAGAATAAAACAACCTGTAATCATAACAAACAACTGTTATCGATAGGGCATGTCTTATGGAAACAGTATTTCCGGCCTGAAATCTTTTGATAACAGTATTTATTTCGGGAGAGAGATCCCGCTATAATGCTGCTCCAGCATCAAAAAATTCCAGGAGCCGGAAATACTTTAAACAGATCAGCTCATGCAACGATTAGTGATACAGATAGTTTAATGCAATAATATCATTAGCGTTGAATGTGCGATTGCCGCCATTGGAGCAGGCCAGCATCCAGGAGTTTGCATCAGGTCCGGTAGGCGTACCAGGAATCCATACTGCACCTACGCCGCCATCGCCTTCATTTACGGCACTACCGCCGCAGCTGTAAGCGCGATTCATGTAGTCGGTATGACGCATACCAATGCAATGACCCAATTCATGTTGGATAACAGAACCTACATACAATACGTTAGGATTGGAACCATAAGCAGCCGCATTTGTGTTCATTTTAATGGTAGCGTAAGGATTGCCACTGCTGGTAGGGAAGCCGGAAGATCCCAGCGTGATGTAGCCACCACTTGGTCCCTGGTTGAATCCTTTGATGGTAATGTTGGCAGTACCGCTTGTTATACGCTGGAAGGTAATACGCAATCCCAGCCTGTTATAGCGGGCAATAGCGGTATCCGTTCCGGCAATAAATGCAGTGCCCAAACTGGTTACTTTAATTTTGATAACGCGGGGCAAAGCGGTTACCAGTAAATTAGTGCGGTACTGTTCTGTTTGTGCGATCCTGAGAACAGGGCTGGTTACTTTTGTTTTCAACTGTTCTGCTGTTAACAGAATATCGCCTTCCACGAGGTAACCATCTTCGGTTTTCACCACGTTGTCGGTGCTGAAACCATTGTCTTTAATTTGGGCTAACACCTCTGCCGATACGGGGTCGGGCGTTACGGCTTCTTTTTGCGCGCCATTTTTCGAACAGGACGCAAACAGGAAAATTGCTGCCAGACAACAGAGGACAGGAATTGTTTGTTTTCTCATAGATTCAAATTTTGATTTTGGTTTTAGAAAAAAAGATATCCCGATCGCTTGTTCCTGCAAACAAGCAACTGTTAACAAATACCAAATGCTGCAATGATCTGTGGTTAAATAATGCACGAAAGTCACTTATAAGCGCATAAAATACACTTATAATGCTGTCGGCTTATTGCCGCAAATGCAATTGCTCCAACATTGTTTATTTTTCCAAAAAACCACGGTAAAGTGTGCTCTCGTTTTTGGATACATACAATAGTGTGAAATGCCTGTTATGACATTGCATTTTATTCTTAATGGATTGGCTATGATTCAGTAATACCGGCACTTTCCGGCTTCAGAGATCTGCTCTACAGATTAACTAACTAGTGAAATGGTTTTTCTGCTCGTTGTTTAGATTTGTTCAGATTTTGTTGAAATTCATCATTGGGATTTCCCGTTTCAATATTACAACTTTCGTTTTACTTAAAAAAAATATTTTGTTTTTATCCGCATAAAATTGTGTTGAAAAAGTAAATGCAGTAGCTTTAAGCAGCAACACAAAACCAAAATCACTGAACTGTTGTCATCATTGTGCATGCAATTAAACTCCCTGAAAATATGGCCGCTGCTAACTTTGGTACTCGTCTACTGTTATAGTACCGCTGCACAGCAAAAAAAATCAACGGACAGTATCCGGCAACGCTACGCGGCGGATACGTTTTCGGTGGCACTTCCTCTCCCTCCTTTCCTGGTAAAATTTAAGCGGGCGCCCACGGCTTCCTCGCTCCGGCAATATGGATTGATACAGCCTGTTACCCGCTACCATTATATCTTACAGATGCTACCGAAAGACACTACTTTATTGTATTGTTATCATGCCAACGCTAATTATAAAGCCAGTGAGGCTTTGTTGCAACAAATAGAAAAATTGGATCAAACCGATAGCCTTACCTTGCAGGTATCCTATACGCCGGATCAGCTGCCGGAATATGCCAGCATACGTAGCAATACCACCCGGTTTTCTGTAGCGGTGGTGCGGATTCAAAAGCTGCATTGGCGCGAATTTATCAGTCAGCCGGCGATCCTGTTTGCTGATATCGTACGACATCCTAAGCCGGAAATCATCATTAACACCAGCAACCTTACTATCAATAGCATCCGTATTGCACAACAACAATTTCCGCTGCTGCAAGGAAAACGTATAGCCGTATCCGTTAAAGAAGATCTTTTTGATACCACAGACATTGATTTGAAGGGACGGTATCTGCCTTCTTCCTATGCGTCGGCTCTCAGCAGTTCACATGCGCTGATCATGGCCACGCTGATTGGCGGTGCAGGCAATAGTGGCAGCAATGGCAAAGGCGTGGCGCCGGAAGTCAAACTAAGTTCCGCCGATTATAACAGTAGTTTGTTTCCGGACGATGATCCTTACTATACGCAGTCAGGCATCACCGTGCAGAATCATTCCTATGGTACCGGTATTGAAAATTATTATGGTGCGGAAGCAGTGGCCTACGATCAGCAGATCCGGGAAGCAGATACTATTGTACACGTATATTCGTCCGGCAATATAGGCACCACCACTTCCACCTCGGGGCGCTACCAGGGAATTGCCAATGTGGCTAACTTATCCGGCAATTTTAAGCAAGCCAAGAATGTGATCGTAGTGGGTGGCACCGATGGCGCTTCACAACTCATTGCACTGAGTTCCAGCGGCCCGGCATATGACGGGCGTATTAAGCCCGAAATAGCCGCTTATGGAGAAGACGGCACCTCCGGTGCTGCCGCACTCACCTCCGGGGTAGCCGCCCTGCTACAGGATGCCTGGCGGCAGCAGCATAGCAGCCCGGTATCATCGGCACTCATCAAAGCTGTGATCCTGAATAGTGCCACCCGTCCGGCCGGCGTACTCCCTTCTTACAAACATGGTTACGGCTATTTACAAGCCCTTGGCGCCCTCCAAACATTACAGGAAAACCGTGTGCGCTCCGGCGAGGTGAGCACGGGTACCACCACTACCTTTGATATCAATGTACCGGCAGGCATACAGCAGGTAAAAATAACCCTGTGCTGGAATGATCCCGCCGCTCCTGTCAATGCCGTTAAAGCGCTTGTAAACGACCTGGATCTGTCAGCAACCAGCGCTGATAACAACACCTGGCTTCCCTGGGTACTCAATCCCTATCCGGCGGCAGACTCTCTCAGTGCTGTGGCCAAACGTGGGAGAGACAGTATCAACAATACAGAACAGATCAGCATTGACCGGCCCCTTGCCGGCCCACTGCATCTCAGCGTAAAAGGCATACAGGTATCCACCCCGGTACAACCTTTTTATATTGCCTATGAATTTACACCAACGCGTACTTTTCAATGGCAAAACCCTGCACCGCAAGACCTCCTCGGAGCTGCCCAAAATATGCCCCTCCAATGGCAAACTACTTATAGTGGTAATAGTGATATTTCCTATAGCGCAGACAGTGGGCATACCTGGTTACCCATAGCCCAAAACATCCCGGTGTCGCAAGGCGTGTATAACTGGATAACACCTGATATTTTTCAACAGGTACGCCTGAAACTAACGTTAACGGATACTTCGTTTATAAGTGCGCCCTGCTATATTTCGCCGCAACTCACCATTCATACCGGCTTTGACTGCAGCGATACGGTATTGCTTTACTGGAATGCACAACCCGATGCAGCAGCTTATCAGTTATATACCATGGGCAGCACCACCTTAATTCCGTATAGCCAGCCCCGTGATACGTTCGTCTTCATTCCCAAATCAATGGCATCGTCTGTATACTTCGCGGTAAGTCCTATCGCCACAGCGGGTTGGACAGGCATGCGCAGCTATACCGCGGACTACTCACAACAAGGCGTAGGTTGCTATGTATCCAGTTTGCTGGCAGATAAGACCACAGATAATAAAGTACTGCTTTCCCTTACACTGGGGAGTACCTGGCATCTCAATAACCTCTACTGGGAGCGGTCCTCGCCAAATGGCTGGATCTCCCTGGATTCAATGATTATAGGAGAAGCCATGAACTTTAATTACCTGGATAACCAGCCGCCGGAAGGACTTGTTCATTATCGCGTACGACTGCAAACAACAGATGGTCGTTCTATCTATTCAGATATTACTACTGTCAGTATATTCCTCAATAACAGCATTCTTTTATTCCCTAATCCGGTGAGTACGCAATTATACATTTTAGATGCGCAGGCACGTAGCCGGAAAATGGTAGTTACAGACATGAGCGGGCGGATCATGATGCAACGCAACCTGGAAGACAATCAGGAAATCATCCCCGTACAACAGTTGCCTAATGGGGTTTTCAACTGTAGTATTTATGTAGATGAAAAACGTATTTATACGAAACAGTTTGTAAAGCAGCATTAGGTGGGAATGTCGCGCAGTACAGCTACAATACTGCACAAATGCCGCAGCAGCGATCGTGCTCCTACCCTATGGGGTAAAATCTACCAATAGCCCGTTAAGATCATAACAGAATTTCAATAACCTTGTTAAGATCATAACGGAATTTTTCTCCTCCATGACGTAGATTCCACAATAACTCCTATTGAGATCACAACGAGCTTTCCCCCGTTGGGGTCATGACGAATTTTACGCCCTGGTGTAAGTCACTAATAACCCCATTAAGATCATAATGAATTTTCTTCCACGGCATAAAATTCCGTTAAGATCACAATCGATTCTTCTCCCCTCATAGGGTAAAATTCATCAATAACCGGTTAAGATCATAGCGGAATTAATCCGACCGAATCTTTAACTTTAAGTGTCAATTAGACAATTAAATCATTTCATCGTCCGGCAACCTGATATTTTCCACTGTATTTACGGATAACACCTGAAAATCCGGAAGAGAACTGAAGCAAAATGAATCGATAGCCCTGTTATTAATCAATTCCCGCTGGTCTTTATGCAAACAATGTCCACGACTTGTAGTGGCTGATGTATGTACCTGTGTTGCTCCGTAGCTGTTTATCAATTAAACACCAGCCCGCTTTCTGTGCTGATAGTCCCTGTGCATTCTTTCTGATGAAGTAGTTAGCTGCGGCGCCTTGCCATGGCCGATTTCCTTGTGCCTTATTTTTTCTGAACCATATATTTTCAACCAACACAAATCAATTATTTATGAAAAAAGTTCTATCTCTTTTTGCCTTACTGTTAATGACCGGGATAGTATCGGCGCAAAAAACGGTATACATTCCGCCCGAGTTCAGTACGGACCCCTATTTATCTACCTGGTCTTACAGCCGCAGTTATCAATCAGCCAACTTTATTGTGTTCTGGGGATCAGTAGTGGGTACTAACCCTATTGCCTACAGTGATCCCAACCTGGCGTTTAATCCGCAGGCGGTATGTGATACGCTGGAAAAAATCTATACAAAGTACATTACGGAAATAGGTTTCTGTTCAGATGCCGCCACCAAAAACCTGGGCAAATACAAACTCATTATAGTGATGAACGACACCTGGGGAACGGGCGGCCCCAGTGGATGGGCGTTTGGTGGCACCTATGGCAATACCATCGGAGCCATGTGGGTACATCCCAATGCCACCAGAGATGGAGGTGTTACCAGCCACGAGCTGACGCATAGCTTGCAGGGCATGATTGCGATCCAGGAAAATGCCAATTGTGGATTTAATAATTATGACCCGGCCGGCTTCTTTTGGGAAACACATGCTAATTTCATGCGCACGCAAATGTATCCGCGCTTCGCCAATGATGATCTGCCTCGCTGGATGGCCACCAGTATGTTCCATTTCAGTTCTACCCGACACCATTACGATGCGTTTAAAATGCTCTGGTATATGCAACAGGTAGATGGTATTACGATGGTGAACAGGTTGTGGAAAGAGTCTATCCGCACCAGCTCTACTGCGGGTGAGCATCCATTGATGACCTACAGACGTCTCAAAAGCTGGACCCAGGCGCAACTAAACACTTTTATGTACGACTATGCCAAAAGAGAAGTAGCCTGCGACTATACCGTAAACGGGTTTGGGGCTATCTACAAAGCAGAACGTGACCGGTTAAAAGTGCAGGAGCCGCATTATATCTGGCGCCTGTACACGATGTTGCAGCAAGTGAATGCCACTACCGGAAGATATAAGATTGACAATGCCAGCGCGCCACAGGATTATGGCTACAATATTATCCCATTGTACACCACCTGCAGTGACAGAAACGTAACGGTAAAATTCAAGGGGCATACGGAGGTAAACAGCACTGCCGGCTGGCGTTATGGCTTTGTGGCCACGCTGGCCAATGGCAACATATCCCGCTATGGTACTACGGCTACTGCCAATGAAAGTGAAATCAGTTTCACCATGAACAGTAGTGAAACGCAGCTCTACCTGGTGGTAATGGGAGCGCCTACCACCCATACCAGTTATGTATGGGAACCGGGTTGGCCTAAAGTAAAACGTTATCCCTATGAACTACGTATAGCCAATGCCGTGCCCGAAGGTTATCAGAGTACTTTCCGCGCAGCCTATAAAACTAACGGGCATACCCATACGAATGGCGGTGGTTGGGTAGCCAACAGTGCTACCGTAGCCTCTACTGCTTATGTAGGCCCTAAAGCCATTGTATTGGGCAGTTCCGTGATTACCGGCACAGCACAGATTACCGGCAACGCGTGGGTGGAAAATGCTACGGTGGGCAATACCGTGACCATCAGTGGTAACGCAAGCGTGTACGGCGGCAATTATACCGGCAGCGCGGTGATTACAGATAATGCCGTGCTCACCGACTGTACGGTTTCCGGGAGTGCCAATATAAAGGGCGATGCGCTGGAATGGGGTGTCACCTTTGGCAATGCAGTAGTAGTAGGCGGCGATGCGGAAATAGGCAGCTGCGCCACTAATGGCACCTATCTGCAAGTACCACATCCCAACAATGGCCGGGCTGATTGCGATGGCAAAGGAGCAGGGGATGCGTCCAACGTAGACGTTAACACCACCTGGACTCAATTCACGGATGCACAGATGGCCTGGAGCACCACTCCTACCTGTAACGGCACTATTACGGCTGCACGTCTGGCTGAAGATAGCAGCATTGTACTTCAAGCAGACAGTAAGGCGGCTGTATCCGGTATACGGGTATTTCCTAATCCGGTGGTTAACCAGTTTACGGTTACGCTGCACGGATTCCGGCCAGCCAGCAATGTACAGCTGATCATTTACAACAGCCAGGGATTGCCGGTACACGTGAAAGAGCTGCAGAAAGCAAGAACAACTACCTTAAGAGCGAAAGACTGGAGTACGGCGCCGGGGATTTATTACCTGCGGGCCAGTGATGGCGGCAGGGCGGCCACAGAAAAAGTGATCGTAACAAACTAGTACACCCTAAGCTAAACAACAAAACAGCCTTTCTGATCAGATCAGAAAGGCTGTTTTGTTGTATTTACAATGAGATGTGATTACAGGTGAATCGCTTCGCCGTAAGCTACTTCGATGGCGTCTTTTACAGATTCGCTCATAGTTGGATGCGGGTGGATAGAATCCAGCACTTCCTGGTAAGTAGTTTCCAGTTTACGCGCTACTACTGTTTCTGCAATGATTTCTGTAACGTTAGCACCAATCATGTGGGTACCTAACCATTCGCCGTATTTAGCGTCAAAAATCACTTTTACAAACCCTTCAGTAGCACCAGCTGCAGAAGCTTTACCAGAAGCAGAGAATGGGAATTTACCCACTTTAACTTCGTAACCGGCTTCTTTCGCTGCCTTTTCAGTATAACCAACAGAAGCAATTTCAGGTGCGCAATAAGTACAGCCTGGAATGTTCATGTAGTCAATAGTAGCTGGTTTGTGCGCATATTTCTTTTCGTTGTATGCGATGGCTTCCACGCAAACGATCGCTTCTTTGGAAGCTACGTGTGCCAGTGCCTGACCAGGAACCATGTCACCGATAGCGTATACGCCCGGAACATTGGTTTGGTAGTATTTGTCTACCAGTACACGGCCTTTATCGGTTTTAATACCCATTCCTTCCAGACCGATATTTTCGATATTAGCTGCAATACCTACCGCGCTCAGTACTACGTCTGCTTCCAGGGTAACTTCGCCGGTTTGTGTTTTTACTTTCGCTTTCACACCGCTACCAGCTGCTTCCACTGCTTCAACAGAGGCGTTGGTCATGATTTCGATGCCTTTCTTTTTGTATATTTTTTCCAGTTCTTTGGAGATATCTTCATCTTCTACCGGAACAATGCGAGGGAGGAACTCAACGATGGTTACTTTAGTACCCAGGGTGGCGTAGAAATAAGCAAATTCAACACCGATCGCACCAGAACCCACTACAATCATGGATTTAGGTTGCTTAGGCAATACCATTGCTTCGCGGTAACCAATTACATTCTTACCATCTATTTTCAGGTTAGGCAGTTCACGTGCACGGGCACCTGTAGCCAGAATGATGTGTTTTGCTTCATGTACAGCAGCTTTACCGTCTTTATCGGTTACTTCTACCTGGCCTTTGGATTTTACCTTTCCATTGCCCATTAATACATCAATCTTATTTTTCTTCATCAGGAACTGAACGCCCCTGCTCATTTTATCAGCAACACCGCGACTACGTTTGATCACTGCTTCAAAATCAACCTGTGCATCACTTACAGTAATACCATAGTCTTTTGAATGCTGCGTATATTCAAAAACCTGTGCAGTTTTTAATAAAGCTTTGGTTGGAATACAGCCCCAGTTTAAACAGATACCACCCAGGCTCTCTCTTTCCACGATTGCAGTTTTAAATCCCAGCTGAGAAGCACGAATAGCAGCCACATATCCGCCGGGCCCACTACCAATTACGATTACGTCGTATGCCATATTGTTTAATTTTAAATTGAACTCGCCAAAGGTAAATAAATAAGCAGAAAGCGCAAAGCAGAAAGGAAAAAGCTACCGAAACGGAGATTACAGCGCTTTTAGTCAAATGTTACGCTATGTTCTCCGCTTCGGTAGCTTTTTGCTTTTCGCTTTATGCTTTTAGCCTATCGCAGATCCACCACTTCTACGCCGGGATAATTCTTGGCATCGAAAATAAAGGTGGCGTCGCTCAGGTTGGTATTTGGTGTAAAATTGGTGATTTCGTACGTGTAGTGGTTACCGTTTTTCTCAAAAACTTTCATTTTTGCAATACTCTGGTTTTTCTTGTCTACAGAAACAATCACTTTAAAAATATTCTTGGATTTATCAGTAGGTGTCAGCTCAATGTTCTGCAGCACCTTACCTTTTTCGTTCGTTTCAGGCTCCAGTTTGTACAAATAATCTTTATCGTAGAAATTGGTGAACAGCTTGGCTGGTGTCATCGCACCGCTGCTTTGATCTACGTTATTCACCGTTACTTCGTTTACATCCTTCGCATAGGTCCAGGAAGTTTTGTTATCACTGATAATTTCCTGTCCGGGCAGCGTTACTTTATATTTAGCGCCTTTCAGGTATACGGTTCCCTTCTTGGAATCTGATACGCTGTTGTTGGCACCTTCTACTTTCAATATAAAATTAGCTACTACTGTTTTTAATGATTTGAATTTACTACTAACACCATCCAGAACGGTTTTAGCCTTGGGGTCGGATCCGCCCTTAGATTGTGCCATGCCGCTGAAAATGATACCACTCAACAACATTCCTGTTAATACAAATTTCTTCATCGTAGTTTTTTTTAGTTTGTGCTAACCAGCAAAGACAAATGCCATGCCGGTAAAGCTGTGTTGGTCTTTTACAGGCTGCAAAATTCAGCATATTTCCTGAAAAAGGGTAATAATTTCAGGAGACATTAACATATTATAACAAATTATTAAGGATTTCCTGCAACTCGCTTTCCGATCTTACCAGTACTTCCCTTGCTTTGCTACCCATGTTGGGGCCTACAATATTGGCTGCTTCCAGCTGATCCATGAGCCTTCCTGCCCGGTTATAGCCCAGTTTCATACGGCGCTGCAGCAAAGAAGTAGAACCTTGCTGGGTGGTGACGATCACCTGGGCGGCCTCTTCAAACAGCGGGTCCCGGTCGGCAATACTCAGTTCTTTACCATCCGGATCTTTGTCGTCCACGTACTCAGGCAGCAGGAATGCGTCCGGATAACCTTTCTGGTTACCGATGAATTCAGCCACATTTTCCACTTCCGGCGTATCCACAAAGGCGCATTGCAAACGTACCAGCTCCCCGTTAAAGGACACCAGCATATCCCCCTGCCCGATGAGTTGTTCCGCCCCCCCAATATCCAGGATGGTACGGGAATCTATTTTGGAAGATACCTTAAAGGCCACACGGGCCGGGAAGTTAGCTTTAATGGTACCGGTAATAATGTTTACAGACGGGCGTTGCGTGGCAATGATCAGGTGAATACCCACCGCACGGGCCAACTGGGCCAAACGGGCAATCGGCATTTCCACTTCTTTACCAGCTGTCATGATCAGATCAGCGAACTCATCTACCACCAGCACAATGAAAGGCAGGTAACGGTGTCCTTTCAAAGGATTCAGGCGACGTTGGGTAAACTTACCGTTGTACTCGCGGATATTACGGGTACCAGCTTCCTTGAGCAGGTCGTAGCGCAGATCCATTTCAATACACAAGGCATTGAGGGTGTGGATTACTTTCTTCGTATCAGTAATAATCGCATCATCTTCACCGGGTAGCTTAGCCAGGAAGTGCTTCTCGATAAGCTTATAGAGCGAAAGTTCCACTTTTTTGGGATCTACCAAAACAAACTTCAGCTGGGAAGGATGCTTTTTATACAGCAGCGATACCAGCAAAGTATTGATACCAACGGATTTACCCTGACCGGTAGCACCCGCCATGAGGAGGTGGGGCATTTTAGCCAGATCGGCAATAAAGTTTTCGTTGTCGATCTTTTTACCAATGGCAATCGGCAAATCCATGGTGCTGGTCTGGAATTTTTCCGAGGCCAGTATATTTTTGAGCGATACGATGGTCTTCTTCACATTAGGCACCTCTATACCAATGGTACCTCTGCCCGGAATAGGGGCAATGATACGGATACCGAGCGCCGACAGACTTAACGCGATGTCATCTTCCAGATTTTTAATACGGGAGATACGAACGCCGGCAGCCGGCACAATTTCGTACAGCGTCACGGTGGGTCCTACAGTGGCACTTATTTTCTGTATAGAAATGTCGTAATTCTTCAGGGTATCGATGATCTGGTTTTTATTCTTTTCCAGTTCAGCGGTGTCCTGTACAATTACTTTTTCCGCGTTATGATTTTCGAGCAGGTCCAGTGTCGGAAACTTATAATCTCTCAGATCCAGGGAAGGATCATAAGGGTCTACCGGCTCTACTGGCCGTGATGGCTGGATTTCCTCTACCTCATCTTCTTCATCCCGGTAAGTAGGCTTGATTTCAAAGGCTACTTCCTGCGGACCATTTTTCTTTTTGTTGGAAGACGGTATTTGCTCCGGGGTTTCTTCTATATACAGTAATGGTCCGGGGTCTTCTTCTTCTTCCTCTTCAGCAGATATTTCTGTATCAAATTCTTCCGGTGATTCGGGTGTCATCACGGGGGCTACCGCCGGAGGCATGTAAGCCGCATGAGACGGGATCACGGTAATATCTTCTCTTTCTACGAGGTGCATGGGGGGCAGATCTTCTTCGTCTTCCTCTTCCATTTCTTCATGTGGGGGAATCACCATCACGCCACCATCTCCTTTCAATCCATTTTTACGGGGATCTTCTTTCACAGGCGTTGGCACTGGCGCTGCAGCAGTGGCAGCGGTGACTACAGGCCCTGCAGGCGCAGCGGCCGGCACTGGTTTAGGGACTTTGATTTTCTTTTCCGGCCATTTGAAATCGAAATTAAATTTCCAGATCAGCCAGGAGAAACCCACTACCAGTAGTAAGAGCGCCGTACCCGTTTTACCAACAAAACCAGACATCCATTTATTCAGGGCATCTCCCAAAGCACCTCCCCAGGGGAAATCTCCTCCGCCGGCAACAAATGCCATCGCCATGCTGATAAAGAGCAGGCCAAACAAAATATACTTTACGTTACGCCAGATGCGGAAAACGCGGCGGCCAACGATGAAGTTAATACCGATAATAAAAAAGAAGTAACAGAACAGATAAGCGGCAATACCTACCCCATAAAAAAAGAAGTTGTGCGACACATAAGCGCCCAGGCGCCCCAGCAGGTTATCTACTTTTACATCGCCGAAGAATAGCTCCCGGGTAGAGTAATGGAATATTTTGTCCTGGTCATCTTCCCAGGTAAAAAGATAGGAGGTGAAGGCAATAAAACAATAAACAGACAGCAATAGAAAGAACACCCCCATAACTTTATGGGTACGTTCATCTCTCACCAGTTCTTTTACTTTTACCTCAGGCTCCTTGTCTTTCGTCAACACTTCAGGGTTTGGTGTGGGGCCTTTCGGTTTCTTGCTTTCCGGTTTTTCGGTTTTCAGTTTATTCCTGGACATAATTAGCTTTTAGCTGTTAGCTGCCAGGGTAGTTAATAGCCTGGAGGACTAAAAACCAAGCCGTGACAGCTATATAACTCAGATTTGGGACTTCCTGGCGAACTATGGCAACTGTAAAATCCAGTGTGCTATAAATTCCGGTACCAGGGGATCAATGGTTTGTTCCAGTTCTCCGTATTCGTTTGCTGTACATGTTTTACAACGTTGGAACAAATGGTTCAATCCATCAAACTTACGGATTGTTACCAGCAA
>NZ_DATCVJ010000333.1:0-3198 GCF_036566945.1 Chitinophaga sp.
TCATTGGTTAATGGATTATGCTTACAGGATAAATATTGGTGTGGAACCATTTTTAATGGTAGGCATGTTACTCCTGTTATTGGTAGCTACCATCATTTTCTGGATGACAAGAAAATTGGCTATCAACAATCCGGTAAAGAGTCTTAGAACAGAATAAAGGTTATTTTAGTAGTCGTTTATAACTGCTGCTACAATGACTACCCAGATTATTTTTGTGCTTATTCTCACCTTGCTGATCAACCTGATTACTACCTTATCTTATGCTGTAAGAATAGTGGGAGTGAGGACGGGAAGAATAGCGATTACTTTTTCCTTGTTTAACATCCTGGTATTATTATCAAGGACGGCTAATACTTTACAGGCGCCTTTATTGGCTAAAACTGTTGAGCAGGATCTACAGTTACAGGTAGCTTCCAATACGCTCATATTCAGGTACATTATTTTATCCTGTACGGTAGGTTCTGTTTTAGGTGCATTTCTTATACCCACTTTTCAGCGGTTGTTATCGAGGGCGGTCGTGCATTTCAGTGTGCATAAGTCTATACCCAAGCTATTTTATCTGGGCCTTTCCGGTGCAGGGATGCAGTTTGTGAAAGAAAATCTGAAAATGCCTGCTAAGGAGCATTTGTTGGAGCTCAGGGTAAAAGAGCGTTTTCCATGGCGTATTTTTTTCTATAACCTGTTGGCTACTGCAATTATTACCATTGCGGTATTATCCTGTGTATATGCGGCGTATTTGAATCCGGAGTATAGAACCACAGCGAGTAATCTTTCTGGTGTTATCAATGGACTGGCAACGGTATTAATGGCGTTATTTATAGATCCACATTTATCTATACTTACGGATGAAGTGGTGTTAGGTAAGGTGGCAGAAAGCTCTTTCCGGAAATACATTTCTTATATGGTTATTGCCAGGATAGGGGGAACATTGTTGGCGCAGGCGCTCTTCCTGCCTTGTGCGCAGTTGATAGCACTGTTGGCGGAGAAAGTATAACAGTGGCTTGTTTTCGTAGGAGTAAAATCTAATGCAAAATCTGTTTGGAATTGATTAACATTTTTTTGCCACTTTTTTTGCTTTTTGAGATATGTTTGTTACACCCAGAAAATTCTTTGTCATTGTTGGTTACCCCCATACAGGCAAAGGAAAAACGACCCAGCAAATCTTTGGGAGGAAAATGTTTTTTCCTTTCAAACAGCCTATTAAGGCGGCTTCTTTCGGAGAGGATCAGTTTGTGATTATCTTCTCCCGTTATCACAATTCTGATGATAACCTGATGCATATTAAGACCATCATCGAGTTCCACAGGGAATCGGAGACATCTTTTTTTGTGGTCATGAATTTGGTGCCGGGCAACAGTGTCCGGGACGTGCAAAGCATACTGGAATATTTTAGCCAGTCGGGCTTTGAGATTCATTACCTGGTACTCAGCAGCAGCTGGTACGACAAGAAGATGATTAGTGCTGCCGATATGGAGCTATTTGAAGAAACGGCCGAAAATGCCACGGTTCATCTGTTAGATCGGGTGGTGACGAAATCTTCCCAACGGTTTAATGAAAGAATTGAGGAAGTAAAAGATACCGTGGTGAAGGTGCTCAAAAAGAAGCGGGGGTATTTTTGATGGAATGTCTGATGATGCTTTGTCCTTTCGTCCGGAAGGGAGGGAGCATCGTTGGTATTGCGGAAGTTTGTTTGGCAATGGGCGGTTGTAACGCGACTGTATTGCTGGAAGGGAGCCTGTTGCCCGGCAACAGGAGAAGTAGCAGGTCCGGTTATCATGGTTTCCTGATGTGGCAATTTATTGCCGGTATTCAGGGAGGACAACTTTGATGAACAGCAGCGTTTCGTTATTAGTTATGTTGTCATAGGGAGATGAACGCTTCAATGTCCCCTCATGTGCTCCCGGATCCGGGAGTTAAGGACGCCCGTAGTAAGACCATCGGAGATGGCCTTACTACGGGAAGGGCTTATTTAACGGAGTACAAATTGCTTTGTACTGCGGATGGGATTACCTGACTTATAAGAAGAATAATGATGCTTATATTTGCCAATGGATTCAAGTTTGATTTTAGCCACTATTAACTATTTCAAGGCAGTTTGATATTTCAGATATCCGGTATCTATAAAGCATTTGAATATGTTCAAGGTGCAGTCTTTCCCGCCACACAGGTTATTGCAGGATTATATACATGCTCACCTAATCCTGGAAAGTGATTTCCGGGAGGAAGGTAGCCGGAAGATGACCATATTGCCGCACATTATCCAAAGCCTGGTATTTAATTTAGGCCCGCCGGATAAGGTTTATGATGTTACCAATAAGAAGTATGTAGCAGCAAACAGTATTACAGGCCCCAATGATATGGTCTGTGAACGCTGTATTTATGCCGGGATGAAAAACCTGGTGATAAATTTTAAACCAGGCGGTTGGTTTAAACTCTTCCATATTCCGGCAACAAACTTCACAAATAAGAGCGTTGATCTGTCGGTTATTGGCGGTTCTCAAATGCATGAATTAGGGGAGCACCTAAGGGAATGCAGTAGCGGAGAACAACAGGTGGCTATCCTGGAAGCATTTCTTATTGGCCAGTTGTTAACCGAAAAAAAATATTCGATAAGTCTGAATGAAACGATACGGCTGATATATGCGGCGGATGGCAATATTACTATCCGGCAATTGGAATCGGCAGCATATCTTACTAAACGTACTTTAGAAAGAAATTTCCTGGAACAAACAGGGCTTCACCTGAAAACATTTTGTCGCATTGTGCGTTTCCGGCGAACGATTGAATATATGGAAAAAGAAAAAAAAATTCAATGGTGTTTATTAGCTAACCGGTTCGGGTATAGCGACCAAACTCATTTTATCAATGAGTTCAGGCATTTCGCGGGATGTTTACCACATGAATATTCTGGTTTCCGCAGTAGCCTGGAGCTGGCGTTGGGAGTTTAAATTTTGTCACTTTTATCCGATAGTCACTTTTTTTATTTTCCTAAATTAGCATCATCTGTAATTCCCCGTATTAATGCGGTTAAGCAATGATAACATTGGTTGACGAATTAGCCGTATTAATTATGTCGAAAATACATCTCCTGATATTTTTGACCATTCCCCGAAATTCCTGCTATCCTTTAATGTTGGTTTATTGAACGTCTGCTATGAGCATTGGCAGATGTAACAAGTAAGTATTGTGCATTCACCA
>NZ_DATCVJ010000334.1:0-19714 GCF_036566945.1 Chitinophaga sp.
AAAGAAATGAATTTATGGTTGAGGTGGCAGGCTGTCGCGGGTTTTGAGAAATACCAGGTACTGCTTTTTTATTTCCGCATAGATATCATAGTCAGAGGCATTTTTTAGAAAAGAATAGTCGGGCGTATAGCGCTGCATGAAAAGTTTAAGACTGTCGCCATCCAGCTGCGTTACCTTATTTACCAGCGATGGCGTATAAACCCGGCTCACAAACATTTCCTGTTCCTTATTAAGCAGCATATTCCGGAAGGCGATCTTCTTTTTATTCTTCTTATACTGTGTTACTTTATACAGGGCATTAATATTTACACTCATGCCCTGGTATACTTCATACCACTTGGGCCGCCTGAAAGTAAGCTCCTTCGCATAGTCATCGCGGAAAGCCAGGGAATCTTTGTAAAAATTATACTGAATAATCTGTACGGTTTTCAGCTGTATCGGTGGCCTTATGGTGGTGTCTTTATCGTTGTTTTGCGCAAAACTGCGGGTAGCCGTCAGGCATAACAGGAGTAGCCATATCGTTAGTACGGGCTTCATGAGTGGATTAAAATACTTTTTTCTGTCTAAATGAAAAGTTAAATAAACATATCTTAGGGGGAGAGAATGTATCCCAAATGAAGCAACCTCCATATTTCATGAAAAGTGTTTTGCTGGCATTGTTGTTCGTATTTTTTGTTTCATGTGACAAAAATAAGCAGCAAAAGTTTACTGTAGCAGATGTTCCGGACCCCAAAAAATCGGGAGGTGGTTATGTCAGTAATCCGGATCACTTGATTTCCGATCAGGCGGAAAGCGATCTGAATGCCAAAATAGCCGCGCTGGATAATGCCGGCAAGGTACAGATAGCCGTCGTGATCCTGCATAGCATAGGTGAAAATGAGTCCCGTGATTTTGTACACAAACTGTTTAATTACTGGAAAATCGGGGATAAAGAGAAGAATAACGGGTTGCTGATCCTGATGGTGGAAGATGCCCGTAAGCTCGAATTCGAGACAGGGACCGGTATCGAGGCCGATATGCCGGACATTATTTGTTTTCGCATTCAGCAGGAATATATGATTCCACGCATCAAAGAACATAACTATGACGCAGCGTTTTCAGACGGTGTACTATCGGTGGCGTCGCTGTTTAACAATGGCAATTATGCATATGATCAGTTGCCGGATATGCCGGCATCAGATCCTTCGCTGATGCCGGCCGACAGTACTGCGGTGGCCATTGCGATTTCACCGGATAATCCCGTGCCTGCAGCAGTAGATAATTCCATCCCAACAGATGCCACTACTGATAATCCGCCAGTGGCCGAAGACAACCTGGTATATGCGGACCCACAGCCATTGGCCGATACTTCTCCTTCAGGCAACTCTTATTCCTATACGGGTGATTTCTCTTTCTATGGCCTGATTTTCTGGTTGCTTGCCACCGCTGTGATGATGCGGGTTTTCTTCGGCAAAAGAATTAAAAAGACAAGCAGCGCAGATCCTGTGCCGGTAGCCGTTTCCGCCTATCCAAATGAATTTCTGCGTCCAGGCTGGATGGGGCAGCTGCTGCTGCACCTGGTGGCCTTTGGCTTGATTTATTATATCGCACATCAGCGACATACGGATGTAGGATTCATCAAAATGTTTGTGATCTATTATGTGGCCTGGGTGGTGTTTATCCACGTGGCAGTGCTGATCGTCATGATGCGTGCTGCGGTGTTGCTGAAAGGAAAGGACCGACATGAGAAATGGCTCCGCCTGGAGATATTACTACGCGATTTCGGTCGTGCAGGCTATGTATTCCCGGCGCCTTATCTCTGGTTATACCTGGCGTTATTAAAGAAGCGTCTGAATCATCTGCGTAATGATCCTTATGATTGTCATCACTGCCTGAAACCCATGCATAAACTGGATGAGGCGGTGGATAATAAATTTCTGGATAAGAAACAGGTGATAGAAGAAGAGTTGCAGTCGGTAGACTATGATGTATGGGGATGTGATACCTGCGACAACAAAATAATTCTGAACTATACCAATATGCGTTCAGGGATGGCGCAATGTCCATCCTGCGCACATATGGCTTATAAGAATGGAGGTGCGGTCACGAAAAAATCGGCTACTTATTCGTCGGAGGGCTGGGGGGTAATCAAGTACGCCTGCATGGCCTGTGGGTTTAAGCATGAATACCGGTATACGATTGCGAAGTTGGTAGAATCCTCTTCTTCCTCTTCCTCTGGCAGTTCTTCAAGTTCCTCCTCTTCTTCTTCTTCGAGCTGGGGAGGCGGTTCTTCGGGAGGTGGAGGGGCCAGCAGTAGTTGGTAAACAGCCATACTGATCAGCGCCGGAATGGGCTTATTTGAGAGAAAACAGATGGCAAAAAAAGAGCCGGTTAAATAACCGGCTCCCTGCTAACCTGACTAATTTTTTTAATTATCGGCATTCATTTTACCCACCACTTTGTAACCTGCTATGGTGTTATCGCTGTTTAAAACAGACTGATAATACATGCCGTCCGGTGATAAAAAGTACTGCTCACCGTTGATGTTCACAGTGCGGCAATTATCCGGCAATTTTGTGATCATATCGTCTGTGCTATTTCCGGGATCATTATCCGGGGCATTGTTTCCCTGATCGTCCGTGATCGTCACTGTTTTGTCGCCTATTTTACCATTTTTCCCAACTACTACGTAACGTCTGCCGTTATCTGTCATGGTTTCCTGGTAATAGGTACCATTTAATTCGTAATAGGTATTTCCATCTACGGTTATTTCCTGTGCTCCATCTGGTAAATCCGGTACAGCCGCCCCTATCGGCGCTTCTACTACTTTATAGCCTTTATTATCATTCCCGCTGGATTGGTAATAAGTACCTCCGTAGTAGTACATTGGACCAAAGGAGGCGCCGAGTGAGAAGTAACCGAAAGGCAACGAAGAAACGTATATGCCTAAAGGCGGAAAAAACGGATTGTAGTATGGTCTGTACCTGTAATAGGGGCGTCCGTAGTAACCGCGTACGTAAACAGGACGGTAGCCATGGTAATAACCTCTGTTAACGGATGCCACTACTCTTGGTGAAGACATATGCACTGGTGCTGCTACTCTTCCGCCGCTAAAATGACCACCACCGCCCATGCGGCCGCCGCCACCACCAAAGTGACCACCACCTCCACCATGTCTCTGTGCGTAAGCGCCGCTTACTGTAAATGTGCCCAGGAGGCCGATCAGCACAAACAGTATATAAGATCTGTTTTTCATTTTTGTAACATTAAGTTGTACTCGTCTTATCAATTCCGCTATTTTTCAATCATTTATTAGACGGGAAAAGGAGCTGAAAGTTTAACGGAACACTATAACAGGCAAAAATGCGGCCGGTTTTCAGAGAGGTGATGCCTATTGGGTGCTGGTGGTATTAATGGCTGCCATAAAGCGATTGGCAAGTTGGCCTATTTCGGTGGATTTAGCCACCTGCTGAATCCATTCGCTGGCAATGTTATCGATGCCGTAATGTAGTCCTGCAGCGGCTCCTGCTACAGCACCGGTTGTATCGGTGTCGCCACCCAGATTTACGGCACGGAGTACACAGGTCCGGTAATCGCTGGTATTCAACAGGCACCAGAGCGAACTTTCGAGGGTATGTACCACATAACCTGAACTGTAAATCTGCTGTTCCCGCAGGGTCGCTATATTTTGCAGTAACACCCGTTCGTAAATTTTTATTTCCGCGGGATTAAATGATTGTGTATTTACATAAGCGTTGATGGTCCGCTGCATTTGCTGGTAAGCCTCCTGCAAATTTCCTGACGACAATAACGCCCGCAGAAATTCTACATAAATAAAGCAGCCCAGCACAGAGCGGAAATGCTGATGCGTAATACCGGAAATTTCTTTTACTAACAGATAGCGGCGATGGATATCATTTTCTTTTATCAGGAAGAAAGCTACCGGCATCATGCGCATTAAGGCGCCGTTCCCATTTTCAAATTCCTCAAAGCCGCCGCTGATGTCTGGAGAAGTACCGGTGGCCACTCTTTGCAACGCCCGGCGGGTCGTATGTCCTATGTCGAATACTTCATTGTGCGCGCCCCAGTAACCTTGTTGAGCCCAGCGTACAAATGTTTGGGCCATGGCAACAATATCGTAGCCGGTAAGGAGACTTTCTGCCGTGCAAAAGGTAAGGGAGGAATCGTCCGAAAAGGTGCCAGCCGGTTGGTTCCAGCATCCGTAGCCGGTAAGGGCAGCTATTGGATTTTCTGAGAGATAGCTACGCGTTTTGAACTCCACTGGTACGCCCAGTGCATCGCCAATTGCAATACCATAAAAAGCGCCTGTTATTTGTTGTTGCATGGGATAGGTTGCTAACGTTAAGGTATGTATGAAATTGTATGAACTAATATACGTTTGATTTATTAATTCTGATAAGGCAACCATATTTTTTGATACGATATTTTTTTGATTTTTATTTATTCATTTTCATTCAGGGTATTTCAAATTTGTTCATTCCTGTTCATTATGATTATGGCTATGAAGCGTGTTTTTCGTAAATAATTGTTTTCTACCTTTGCATTATAACGATCAATAATCGTTGAAGATTACACCCGTAATCAATTTTTTATCTGTCTGAGCTTTTAAATAACCTTTTAGTAGCAGTTGATCCTGGAAGACAAAGAGAAAGGTTAACCAATCATTAGCAGGAAATGAAACGCTCATGGAGAGTGTTCATTTGTTAACCCAGAAATCTAACCCAAATGCAGTCATTTTTATTCAACAGGCAGTTTCAAACCTGTACATTTCTCGGACATTATCATTATCAGCTTTTTCTTTTTGTATTGAATTAGCTATACTGTAATAGTGCAACAGCAGCAGGGTATTTGCCTTGCCTGCCCCGTATCGTCCGCAGTTATGCCGGTAAGGGAAAAGGTGTGCCATCAAATGAATTGAACATTCGGTTGCTTGTTAACTCAACTGTTAGCCCGACGCTATTCACTAATGGGGTGATAGTACATACAGATAAAAAAGGGGGACTGTTTTTCCAGGCGGTCCGGTTTTCTTGACAATTGAGATGAATTAATAGTTGACGTCTTTGCGACACTTGTCTAACGGGACTACTTGTCCAGGTAGTCCCCCCTTATTGCTGTCATCATCAAAAAAAGAATATGAAAAAAATATTGGAGTGCAACATACACGATGGAAGCTTTATACACCGGACTGTTTTTCTAGACGGTCCCCTATTATCAACATCATCAATATGCAGGTGCAGACAGGCATATTGTTCATATATAAAGTAGTAAACGCCATATGTTAACCCTCTCAGTGTAAATAATACCAGATCATTTATGCTGCGATTGATTCGGAAACCAGGGACTGTTTTTCCAGGCGGTCCCTTATTTGAAAACTCAGACTGTTACCACAGTCTTCAATCATATAAAATGTTTTTTCATGAGTGGAATTTGATTTGGGATAGGAAGGGACCATCTTTCCAGGTGGTCCTTAATTACACCTCCCGGATCATTGGTTAAGATGAAACATACGATGGATCGGACATACTAAAGAAGGGGGCTGTTTTTCCAGGCGGCCCCATTCATTCTCTGACTACCATGGTAACACTGAACATAGCATCAGTTACTGCAACATAGCTCATTTTTGAGGTGGACGTAAATTGATATAGGGGGCTGTTTATCAAGACAGCCCATTACAAAACCGGATTTATGAAAAAAAATGGAAGATTTGGCTATAACTTCGTTACGATTGCTTTTTCAGAAAGCAGGTGATAAAAATGTAATAAAAACCGGTTATCATGCAATATCGTCTCCTCGGAAAATCAACGCTCTCCGTCAGTGAAATTGGATTTGGCTGCATGTCGCTTGGCCATCATGATGTGGACAATGCCCGCCTGATTCATCATGCACTAGACCAGGGTATTAATTTCTTTGACACCGCAGATCTGTATGAACACGGGCAAAATGAAACCACAGTGGGAAAAGCATTGCAGACGAAAAGATCTGCTGTTATTATTGCCTCTAAAGTAGGTAATCAGTGGAAAGAAGATGGCAGCGGCTGGAACTGGAATCCGGGTAGAGACTATATCATAGCGGCGGTAGAAGCCAGTTTGAAACGCCTGCAAACAGATTATATTGATTTGTATCAGCTGCATGGCGGCACCATGGAAGATCCGATCGCAGAAACCATTGATGCCTTTGAAACCCTGCAACAGCAAGGCAAAATAAGGTACTACGGCATCTCTTCCATCCGCCCCAATGTAATCCGTGAATATGTGAACCGCTCGCATATGGTGAGTGTAATGATGCAGTATAGCCTGCTGGACCGCCGTCCGGAAGAAACCTGTTTTCCACTGCTGCTGGAAAACAACATTGGTGTGCTGGCCCGGGGAAGTCTAGCGAAAGGATTGCTGCTGGACAAACCCGCTGCACCTTATCTGAACTATGCCGAAGGAGATGTGGCCGCCGCTGCTGCTGCCATCAAAGCGCACAGCAACCCCACACGTGGGGCTGCGCAAACTGCCCTGCGTTTTGTATTGCAACAACCCGCCGTCAGCAGCGCTATTGTGGGCATTCGTACAGCAGCACAACTGGAAGATGCGCTCAGGGCAGTGCAGGCGCCCGCACTGCTGCCGGAGGAAATAGCTGCATTACAGCAGGTAGTACCGGCGAATACCTACGATCAGCACCGGTAAGGCTCTCTGCTCCCTGTTTACAGGCAGCTGCCCTATTATTGTACCGCGTTAAAACTCCATGTATGCAAAAATTAAAGGTTGGGATGTTGCTCTTCCCCGAATTGACCATCCTCGATTTTACGGGGCCCTATGATGTATTTATTAAAGCCCCCTGTTTTGAAGTACTGGTCATAGGACTCACAAAGGCCCCGGTTCGCGCGGAAGGGGGACTAACACTACAACCGGATATTGCGATCGCTGATTGCCCCCAGCTGGATATTATTTTTGTGCCCGGCGGACGAGGCATCAACGCGTTGCTCACACAGCAGCCATTGTTGCAGTTTCTACGTGATCAGGCGGTGAAGGCAAAATATATTACGTCTGTATGCACCGGCGCGTTGGTACTGGCGGCAGCCGGTTTGCTGGAAGGATATAAAGCCACCACCCACTGGCGTTCACTGGAATTATTACGGATGTTTGGCGTGGAAACGCTGGACGAGCGGGTAGTAAAAGACCGGAACCGTGTTACAGGCGGCGGTGTCACCGCCGGTATCGATTTCGGACTAACCCTGACCGCTGTAATAGGTGGAGAAGAAATGGCCAAAGTAATACAGCTGCAACTGGAATATAACCCGGCACCTCCATTCAGGGCCGGATCTCCGCATACTGCCGGATTGCCGGTACTGCAAAAAGCAAAAGAAATTACCCAGCTTACGCTGGAAACAAGAAAAAAGATTATCCGGCAACTACTACTGGATCGGGCTTCCTCATCAATTGGGCTGACCTGATCGCGCGTATTTCTCTTAAGCTGATCATCCTGTCCTGCTCCGGATCCCATACCTTCAGGCGGAAACAGGCGCGTACATCCCGGAAACTTAGCGTAGTGGTTTTAGCGTTTTGTAACTTAGGTATTGCTGCCATCACTTCCGGTAAACGGTAAAAAGGAATACGTGCATTCAGGTGGTGAATATGATGATAACCGATATTGCCGGTAAACCACTTCATAGCCGGGTTCATCACCATATAGCTGGAAGACAGCAATGCTGCCTTATCATAACACCATTCCTTGTTCACATTAAAGGTCACACCCGGAAAATTATGCTGGGCATAAAAAAGGTATGCGCCCAGTCCGCAGGCAATAGTGAATGGTATTAAAATAAAGAGTAACCAGCTTTCCCATCCGAGGAAATAAACGACAGCCGCGCTGCCACCCAGGTGAATGATCAATGCCAGTAAAGAATCCATGTGCTTACGCGGGCTGCTCACAAATGACTGTACACACATACCGATCATAAACATCGATAAATAGCCGGCTGCAATGGTAAGCGGGTGGCGGCTAAACAGGTAAGTGCGCCTTTCTGCCGGCGTAATGGATTCAAATTTCTTACGGGTAATGATAGGGTAGGAGCCGATGCTGGCGCTGAAAAGTTTTGAATTGTGTTTAGGATGATAATCGTGTGAACGTTTCCAGATGCTGGAGGGCGCCAGTACATATACCCCAAAAAAGACCATGATCACTTCGGCCACCTTGGATTTATGAAGGATAGCGTGATGTTGATGATCATGATAAATAACAAACATCCTTACTATTAGCAACCCCGAAAGGATACTGGCAAGGATTCTTAATACCAGGTAAGGTAATACCAGTGTGCCTGTCAGCGATAACGCCAGCAGTAATAATGTCGATAATGTGAAAAACCAGCTTTTGGCTCTCTCTTCGCGCGCATATGGCTTGGTAGCCAGTATCAGTTCTTTTCCTTCCAGCATATCGTTGTAGGATACTTTTGTCTAAAGTTGTTGATGTATGATGTAATATTAAATAGCAGCAGGGCGTTTATGTTTCCAGCGTTTGTGCGACCATAGCCAGGTAGCGGGCTGGGAAACAATATCTTCTTCCAGTTTGCGTGTATGCGCTGCCGTGATCGCTCCGTCTTTTTCTTCAGCCGGAGTGGCGGTGAGCATTTCGGCGGTTACTGTATAATAACCTCTTTTTTCACGTTGCACTGTTACATATACCACCGGATAGTTCATTTTCTGCGCTATTTTCTCCGTACCCTTGAATACAGGGGTATCCTGGTGCAAAAAATTAAGCCATTGGGCTGTTTTAGGCTGCGGCGCCTGATCAGCAATGAAAGCGGTGGCATTTACTTCATCCCGGTTTTGTACCATATCGCGGAAAGTATCCTGCATGGCAATCAGTTTGGTACCGAATCGGGTGCGCATGCGGTACATCAGACCGTTAAAATGTTTGTTTGCCAGCGGATGATAGATAACGTAGAGCTGTTGCCTGCACAATATACTGAATGTATTGCCAGCCCACTCCCAGTTTCCTTTATGGCCCATCACCAGCACGGCACTCTTTTTCTCCGCTTCCAGCTTGTTAAACAGCTCCAGCGTAGCAGGAGTAAAGCTGCAATGCTTCACCATAGACGTTTTGCTGATGGTGAGCGTTTTAAATGTTTCCAGGAAGAGGTCGCAGAGGTAATGATAGAAATCTTTGCAAATACGGTTAATTTCCGCTTCACTCTTTTCAGGAAAAGAATTGCGCAAGTTTTGAAGTACTACCTTTTTACGGTAGCCCATCACATAAAATAACAACACATATACTGCGTCAGACACCAGGTAAAGTACACGAAATGGCAGTAGCGATAGCGCGTAAATCAGCGGTAACAGTAAGTAGTAGGCAATTGCAGACAATGTGGCACAGGTTTTTGATACTCCTAAAAGTATTATTGAAAACGTAAATATATATTTTAAAGAACACTTTTCATAGTATCCGTAAAAAAAACGATGCATCAGTTCATTTAGTATCTTTATCTGGTAGTCTTGTGTAAACTTTAACAGATACAGATGAAGACCATATCTCTTTGCATAAAATACAGTTGCCTGCTGGCAGTGATCGGCGGCTTTGCTTATTGCGCGCGTAATCCTTACACCGCTACCAATAAGGTATACCGGCAGCATGCCAAATCCTATGCGAAAGTATTGCGGCAGCAACCCGGAGAATTGTCCGGCGCCAACGGCGTAGCTGCACCCTCCTGGGTGGGTACCATCAATTTTAATATACGCAAACCCAGCATGGTTATTATTCATCATACGGCTCAGAATTCATGTGAACAAACACTGAAGACGTTTACCATGGAAAAAACGCAGGTAAGCGCCCATTATGTGATATGCCGTAACGGTACCATCCATCATATGCTGAACGACTATCTCCGCGCCTGGCACGGAGGCGTTGCCAAATGGGGCAACCTTACAGATATCAATTCTGCTTCCATCGGTATAGAACTGGACAATAACGGGACTGAACCCTTTGATTCCGCCCAGATCAGCAGTCTGCTCGTATTGCTCGACACCCTGCAGCATCGCTACAATATTCCCACCGCCAACTTTGTAGGTCATGGTGATATTGCTCCCGGCAGAAAAGTAGACCCCAGTGCTTTTTTCCCCTGGCATCAACTAGCGGAAAAAGGCTTTGGCGGCTGGTTTAAAGACACCAGCGCTACGGTAGTACCTGAATCTTTTAATCCACTGCTGGCACTCCGCATTATCGGATATGATATAAAAGATTCTTCCGCCGCCATCATGGCCTTTAAACGCCACTTTATGCCGGCAGACAGTCTGCCGGGCCTGAGCGATGCAGGAAAGAAAATACTACTCAATCTGCAGCAGCAATATCAATGACCCGTTAGGAAGACACCTGACTTTACTTCTACCCCTACGCGATCCGCAGAGTTTATTTTGTGGAATGAGATAAATATGTTATTTTAATAATGAGTTAGCACGATAAACCAAAATCAAAGAGATCATCTATAAGGACTTGTTATATACCTATTCTCCAACGTTATCTTAATCTATACTTGTTATGAAGCGTACACTTAAATTCCCGTTACTGCTATTGGCAGCGAGCGCCCTTTTGCTATGTATTCCCCGTCAGCATGCTAACGCCGCACAAGGCTTCCCTCAAAAAGACTCTTCCTGCCTGGTGAAAACCGAGGTGAGTTATGACTTTGCAGACAACATGCACAAAAAAGTAAATGCAGTGATCGAAGACAAACTCGCCGGCGGCATTGAAGAAGGAGGCAAAGTTACCTGGGAAAACTCTCCCGGCGCCCCGGAATACTATCAGGTTACTTTGCGCAAAACCAAAGTCACTATCAAGTACAAAGGCACCGTTTGCCAGGACCGGCAGATCTGGCAGAATATTGAAGACTGTAAAGCAGAATTGAAAAAACTGCTGAATATTCAGACTGCTGCCTCGAAATGAAATTGTGCCTGTTACAGCGATTTATTTGATCATTGGGAGATCTGTGTTTGTTATGGCGATCATTAGTTGATCTTCAGAACAGATGCATGGGATTGGTGTTTGCCGCTTTGATCATTACTTAATCTTCAGAACGGTGCATGGGATTGTGTCTGTACAGCAACCGTTTATTTGTTCTTTTAAGCAGCGTATCAGGCACTTGAGATTTTACAAAATAAGAAACCGGGTGATCTTACATCTCCCGGTTTCTTGTTTTGTGTATATCCTTTGCCAAGCTGTTCTTATTAAATATAGGAAGTGAACGATAGGAGGTGAACGCACGTTTTTTTTATCTTTTCCGTATCGGCCGCGGAGGCGCTCTGTACTCCTGCATACTCGGTACTCCTACGCGGTACTCTTACACGCTCCGTACTCCTGCATTCTCCATACGCTATATTCTCCATACCCTGCATCTCTCCGTATTCCTGCACACATCCGCTAATTCCCAACTTCGCCCGTCTCTAAGTCTAAAAACCAATTTAAACCTATTTAGTCTATAAATTTTGTGGATTAATATTTGTGCCTTACTTTTGCAACCGATATCACACCAATAATCATACGCCAACAATAAAAAGCCAAAATCAGAACGGTGTAACGGGATAACCATTCTCCGCAACGATCTAAGTCAACAAATAAATCAAGTACTAAAGCATGAATTACGTAAAAAGGCTGTTATGCCTGCTGCCAGGTTTACTGTGGCTGCAGCAGAGTATTGCCCAGGAAATCAGGGTGAGCGGAGTAGTGACCTCCCGCTCAGATGCACAGCGTGTACCCGGCGCTATTGTACAGTTGAAAGGAAAAAGTCAGGGTACACAAACAGATCCCGATGGGAAATATAGTATCACTGCCAATGTAAATGATACGTTACAATTTTCTTCCCTGGGCTTTCAGACAGTGTTTGCGGTGGTCGGTAGCAACCGGGTGGTGAATATCTCTTTGGAAAACAGTAACCGGAAACTGGAAGAAGTAGTGGTAACCGCACTCGGTATTTCCCGGGAGAAAAAATCCCTGGGTTATGCTGTACAGGAACTAAAATCGAAAGATATCTCCGAAGCTAAAGAAACTAACCTGGTCAACGCTTTGTCCGGAAAAATAGCAGGTGTACAGGTGACCAATAGTCAGGGAAACCTCGGCTCTTCGCGTATTGTCATCCGGGGGGAGACTTCCATCGCCGGCAACAACCAGCCTTTATTTGTACTGGATGGTGTACCGGTTGATAATAGTCAGCTGGGAATCGGTACTGGCCGCGATTTTGCGAACGCCATCTCTGATATTAACCCGGACGATATCGCTTCCATCAGTGTGCTGAAAGGTCCGAATGCCGCCGCACTATATGGTTCACGCGCTTCCAGCGGTGTGATCGTTATCAAAACGAAAACCGGTAAAGATACAAAAGGCGGTATGGGCATAACCGTTAATTCCGGTGCTACCATGGATAAACTGCTGATCCTGCCCGACTTTCAGAATTCTTACGGACAAGGTACCGGCGGTCAGTTTTCCTATAAAGATGGTAAAGGCGGTGGTATCAATGACGGCGTGGATGAAAGCTGGGGACCGAAACTGGATGGCCGCCTTATCCCGCAATTCTTCTCCAATGGAGAAGCCGTACCATTTGTAGCACATCCGGATAATGTGAAGGATTTCTACGTGACCGGCTATACGCTGAACAACGGTTTATCTGTTGGTGGCTCCAACGAAAAACAGGACTATCGCTTCTCCTATAACAACACCAAACAACAGGGTATTTTACCGAACACCGGTATTACCAGGAATACTTTTACGGCGAGCAATACTTTCCGTATTACACCAAAACTCACCCTCAGCACCTATGCAGATTATGTGCGCAGCGCCGCTGATAATCTCCCCGGTGTGGATGGCAGACGTGGTAACAGCGTAACGTTGCAGTTTATCTGGTTTGGTCGTCAGGTAGATGTGAGTAAACTGAAGAATTATAAAAATGCAGACGGTACCGACTATAACTGGAACCATAGCTACTATAGCAACCCTTACTGGATTCAAAACGAAAATACAGTAGGGATGCTGCGTAACCGTTTCCTTGGTAACGCGCGTCTTTCTTACCAGGTGCTCGACTGGCTGACTGCCAATCTGCGCGTTGGTACAGACTATTATACCGACAGACGTAAATATAAAGTAGCCTACTATACTAATGGTACACCATTCGGTTCCTATACCGAAGATGCTTATACCGTGAACGAAACCAATGGCGAATTCACATTGAATGCAAAGAAAAAAATAGGCAGTGATTTTGATTTTGATGTATTGGCCGGCGCCAACCTGCGCACCAATCAACTGGAGCAAAATTATCAACAGGCGCCTAAGCTGGCCGTGAAAGATGTGTATACACTGAATAACTCCCGCGACCCGCTTATCTCTACGAGCTTACTCAACAAACAAAAAGTATATAGCGGATTTGCTTCTGCACAGGTAGGTTTCCGTAACTATGCGTTTCTGAACTTAACGGCACGTAACGATTGGTCGTCTACTTTACCCCGTGGCAGCAATTCCTATTTCTATCCTTCCGCTAACGCCAGTCTGGTGTTAACAGAAGCCCTGCACATCCAAAGCAAAACGCTTAGTCTGCTGAAAGTGCGTGGTGGCTGGGCACAGGTAGGAAAGGATACTGACCCTTATCAGCTGGTGAATACGTTTCCTTTTAATCAACCATTTGGCTCCTATCCGCTGCTGACAGCATCCGATAAATTTTTGAATAGAAATCTCAAACCAGAAATTACAACTTCTACAGAATTAGGTGTGGAAGCGGGGTTTGTGGATAACAGGGTAAGACTGGATTTTACTTATTATAATTCCCGCAGCCGCAACCAGATCCTGTTAGCCGATGTGAGTCCTACTACCGGTTACCTGAAGAAAACACTGAATAGCGGTGAAATCAGCAACCACGGTATCGAAGTAATGCTGGGACTAACGCCAATCACTACACGCTCCGGATTTCGTTGGGACGTAAACGTGAACTATGCACGTAATGTGAGTAAAGTACTGGCATTGGATGCAGATGGATTCCTGCAGAATTATGTACTGGGCAGCTCTGGCAATATCCAGGTACTGGCTACTACCGGTCAGCGCTATGGCGCCCTCTATGGCACTGCCTACAAAAGGGATAGTGAAAACCGCATCCTGGTGAATGCTGATGGTACACCATCTGTTGATCCCAACAAAAAAATACTGGGTTACTACACGCCGAACTGGACAGGTAGTGTCAACAATAGTTTTACGTTCAAAGGCTTTAATCTGAGTTTCCTGATAGACACTAAACAGGGCGGTTCTATCTGGTCTGGTACGAATGCTACCGGTATGGCTACCGGCGTATTAGCTGCTACTATGCCAGGGCGTGATCAGGAAAATGGCGGGTTACCTTATTATGTAAATGGTAAAAATAATATTCCCTTACCAGATCATAACGCTACCGCACCAGGTGGCGCTGAGGTAAAACACGACGGGATCATCTTTGATGGTTATACGGCAGATGGTAAAAAGAACACGACTATTCTTCCTGCAGCCAGCTACTATAAAGCAGTATACAGCAGCAATCTGAACGAAAGCGCGATATACGATGCCTCCTTTATCAAACTGCGTGAAATCAAGGTAGGATATACAGTACCGGCATCTATCGTTGGCAGATGGGGATTACAGGCAGTGAACGTAGCGCTTGTAGCCAGAAACCTGGGATACCTGAACAAGCATACGCCAAACATTGATCCGGAAACGGCGTTTAATACAGGTAACGGACAGGGACTGGAAACATTGCAGATTCCTACTACGCGCAGCTTTGGCTTTAACCTGAATGTTTCATTTTAACTATTGACTGATCATGAAAAAGTTGTTGATACCTTTCTATATCATATTTGCTGCAACCCTACTGGCCAGTTGCCAAAAGGAACTGGAGCGCACGAATAAAAATCCGAACGAACCTACCTCCGCGCAACCGGACTACCTGTTGAGCAACGGCATTAAATCCAATGTGGATACCTATTGGGGCACTGATGCTACCATGGAAACCTCCCTGCTATATGTGCAGTATTGGGCAAAAATTCAGTATCCGGACCCAGACCGCTATCTACCAGCATCTACCAACATACAAACTGTGTGGAGCAATTTTTATGCACAGGGAGTACAGGATTTTACAACACTGGCACAGCTGGGCGATAGTTTGCATAATCCCAATTACAAAGCAGTAGGCATCATTATGCGTAGCTGGATATTCCAGGTGTTGACGGATCTGTATGGCGACATTCCATATACGCAGGCGGGTAACATTGAAAAATATCTGACGCCGGTGTATGATAGTCAGCGGGTGGTGTACAGAGGTTTATTGGCGGAATTAAAAGGAGCGGTACAAATTATTTCTGCAACAGATAATGCCATTTTAGGGGATGTGCTGTTACAGAATGATATGAATGGCTGGAAGAGATTTGCGAATGGTTTACGTTCCCGTATCGCATTGCGTATAGCGGATCGTGACCCGGAAGCTGCTAAAGCTGTATTTACAGAACTGGCGGCAGAAGGGAATCTTTTAGTGACTATCGATGTAAAATTGAATTACCTGGCTTCTCCTAATCAGAACCCGGTAGGCAGAAACAGGGAAACAAGAAATGATTACCGCATCAGCAAAACCGTGGTAGATAAACTGAAAGGATTGAATGACCCACGGTTAAGTATATACGCTGCACTGCCAACAGAAGCAGGAGCTACTACCTATTTAGGCGTTACCAATGGCTTGACCGCAGATTCTGCTTCCCGCCTGGGTTTCAGTAAAACATCGGATGTAGGTGCGGTATTTACCGCCACACTGGCACCCGCCTGGTTATTTACGGCGGCAGAACAACTGTTTATCCTGGCGGAAGCTGCACAGCGTAACCTGATCAGCGGCAACGCTGCAGATCTTTATCAGCAGGCAATCCGCGCCTCTTTCAAACAGTATGGCGTTAGCGGTGCCGTAGTAGATAATTACCTCGCGCAACCAGCGGTTGCATACGATGCCAACAACTATAAGAAATCAATCGGAGAACAAAAATGGCTGGCCCTTTTCGGTGAAGGTCTGGAAGCATTTGCAGAATGGAGAAGACTGGATTATCCGCAACTCACACCTGCTTATACCGGCGCCTTACAAGGTAAAATGCCGGTACGTTTAACGTATCCTTCCAGTGAGCAGGCTTTGAATGGTAATAGCTACAAAGCTGCCGTAGCAAGGCAGGGCGCCGATCTGCTCACCACCAAAGTGTGGTTTGATATGTACTAGTATTTTTGTCTTACTCAGGATTATACTGATGTAGATGATTTTCCAGATTTAAAAAATATTAGCGAAGGCCGATGTGAATATCTCATCTATCTTCGCTAATCTTTTTTAATCTTCTAAAATCCTAAAAATAAAATCTGGAAAATCATCTACATCAGTATAATCCTGAGTAAGACAAAAACTCGCTTATTTCTTCGCACCCGCTCTATACCGCATAATTTCAATACCCGCTTCTATCACAGGCCCTATGCCGTGAAAGTCGTTTAGTTCCGTAGGACGGTTATAATAAAAAGAAAGATCGGCGGAAGTATTTGTACCGATACATACATCTTTCAGTTGTCCGTCTTCCTGAATTTTTTCCTTTACCAATCCTTCCCAGCCACGTTCTGCAATGGTAATATAGCGCTTGTCGAGCCAGCCCTCATTCACGGCTCTGGCGATGGAATACACAAACATGGCGGTGCAGGAGGTTTCCGTATAAGAGTCAGTACGATCCAGCACCTGGTGGAACAGGCCATTGGCGCCCTGATATTTTGCCACCCCCAGAATTTGTTGGGTAAGGTCTGCGATCACATCATTTCTGCCGGGATGATTGGCGGGCAGGCTGTTCAGCAATTGTACTTTAGCCAGCATGATCCAGCCATTGGCGCGGCCCCAGTGTGCTACGCCCTGTCTTTTTAAATCTTCGTAATAGTAGTGTACATACAATTCAGTGCGTGGATCCCAGAGGTAATGTGTGAAGTGTTTGATTTGTGCTACCGCATCATCGAAATAACTGTTGTTGTTAGTGAGTTTTCCCATGCGGGCAAGGAAAGGTACACTCATATACAGATCGTCTCCCCACAGGGTCCATTTGTATGGATTTGGACGGCATAGCGTGCCATCAGGCAGCCTTTCCTGTACCTTGCTGATATGGTTGGCCGCTTTGTCGATATAGGCCCTGTAATCGTTTCTTTTTACCGTATTATATACATCCAGTAAACTGGCGCCCATGGCACCGCAGTCGTCCAGTACGCGGGTGTTGATAAGTTGATTAAAAGGAAAGCCTTTGTATTTCACACCTTTCTTACTAAGAGCTTCAAAATAGGCGTAGTTGTCGAATGCAAATGCCACATGCTGCTGCGCAAAAGCACTGTATTTCTCGTCTTTGAGGTAGTTCCCCAAATCTATCATGGCAATGTTTAATACGCCATTAGGATAGTGCCATTCACTCAGGTGATCAGAGATGGACGCATTAATACCTGCCGGAATTTCTTTGCTGGTGTTCCAGCGTTGGTTATCGGGTCCTGTAAACTGAAAGGCCGCGTGGGCGATAGCATAATCGGCTACTTTTTTTACCACTGTGGCATCAGCGGTGTTGTCCTGTGTATGGCCGGCAAAAGGTACAGCCAGTCCCAGATATAACAGGAATGTCAGCTTTTTCATATGTAGTACGTGGTTTATGCAAACAATATAGTACGCTTTCGTCAGTAATGCAAACGATTGCATAAAAAATACTTGGCTATCAATATAAATTATTTTAATTATGTGTTTTAGAATGATTAGTTTTAGTTTAACCGGACCATGCAATTGTCCCTATGAAGAAGTAACGATCATGAAAAGTCTATTTTTATTACTCACGGTAACCATCCTGTCGGCCTGTCATCAGAACAAACCCGAAGAAGCCGACACCATGCCGGTAGCCGCTCCGGCCGAAACCATTCAACCCCTCACGGCAGCCGATGACTCCATGCAGGAACCTCATCGCAGCCGCAATATTTCCTGGGACCAAATGGAAGTATTCGAATTTTCAAAGGCGCTGATCAATAATAAAGTGCCGCTGTTTACCAGCCGGCAACGCCTGGAAAGTGCCATAGGAGCAGCAGATAGCATTGTATCCACGCAAAACGAAGACATCTGCGGATCACAGTTTGAAGAGGACTTCCGTTATTTTTATAAAGATGGATCTACGTTTGAACTCTGTAAAGATTCTATCGCCTGTGAAGAATTCGTGTTTACCTCGAATCAAATACTGACTTCAGGCAAGGTATCCTTCTCCCGTAATACTACCTGGGAAGACGTGAAAAAACTTTTTCCCAACGCCGTATTGCAGGCAGAAAATGAAGGAAAAACAGATATGATTACCCTCCGGGATTCCTATAGCAAAGACAGCGACAGCAGCGTACAACTCTATTTCGAAAACGGGAAACTGGTGCGCGTGGTAAACTTTATTCCCTGCTAATAATCCCCTTGCCGCTCAAATCGTGATTCCTTTCCTTATTTTTGATGATAATGCTTTCGGAAGGGACACATATGGAGGATGCATGGAGAATGCTGCTAAACGGCCAACAGGCCGCAATGATGCTGTTGTATGATGCGCATTATATAGGCATGTTTAACTATGGGGTAAAACTTACCGGCAACCGGGAACGGGCGTCGGAATGTATTACCCAGGTGCTGCTGGATCTGTGGGATAAACGCGCCACACTACCCGAAGTAGACAACGTTCGGGCCTACCTGCTTACCTGTATCCGCCATAAACTCATGGCGGAAATGAAGGCCGACCGCCGCCGGGAAAAGCGACACCACGTTTTTGAAGCCGGCCGGGAACAAACAGAAGTAGCTTATGAACAGCTGCTCATCTCCGCACAATCCGATAAAGTATTGAAACAGCGACTGGAAAAAGCGCTGGCTAAACTGGCTCCCCGACAACTGGAGCTGCTGCGCCTGCGCTATTTTGAAGACAGGGATTATGATGAAATCGCTCTTATTTGTAATGTAACAAAACGCACCGTTTATAATAGTATCCATGACGCCATCAAAATTCTGAGGGCGGAACTAAGTGCTGATGGCGGCGATTATACTTACCTGTACAGCATTCCACTCCTGGTTTTATTAATGTTGACCCAACCATAAAAAAAATATTGTTTTACAGTAGTAAAAAGAACAACCCGTGTTCTCTATAGAAAAAGGATGGATGTTTTATGTCTGATTTTCAGGACTACCATAGTGAAGATTTTTTGCAGGAGCCTTCTTTCTGCCGGTATTGCACCGGCACAGATGCCAGTGCCGTTGCCTTCTGGGAATCCTGGATCAACACACATCCGGAGAAACAGGCAGTAGTAAAGCAGGCCAGGGAGTTATATTATATATTGAATGGAAATATCACCGCCCGGACTTTTGCGCAGCAACGGCAGCAGTTTGAAACGGCTTTCCGGCAACACCTGCAGGAAACCCCTGTGAGAAGAATTTCGCCGGTATGGAAAATACTGGCCCGCGCCGCCGTCATCGCCCTGCTGATCAACGTGGCAGGATTCGCGGTATACCAATACAAAAAACAAAACCGTCTCCGCAACTACAGCAGCCTGGCCGGTGAAAGAAAATCCTTTCAGCTTCCCGATGGTACCAGCGTAATGCTCAATGCCAATAGTCATATTACCATCGCCCAACATTTTAATAAAGAAGCCAGGGAAATTACGCTGGTCGGAGAAGCTTTCTTCGACGTAGCCA
>NZ_DATCVJ010000335.1:0-7136 GCF_036566945.1 Chitinophaga sp.
GACCAGAATTTTGGATACCATATATGCCAATGTTCCCTAAACTAGTTGCGCGGACAACGTTTTAGAAAAAGTACCCGTTTAAAGCTGTAGTAGTTGATTGAATTCCTTTTCAAAAATTCCGAAGAAAGAATTTTCATGCTCCGGTGTTTTCCATTGATTGTGCCAGTGATAGGTATAACATTGGAATGGGCGGGCATGAATATATTTACATCGGCGTCGACATTGCTCCGATGGGCTACTTCCATTTTACAACAGTGATAACGGTTACTTTACAGAGAACTCGAGCAGGCTGTCGTTTTCTATAAAGGCTTCAAAGGCATCTCCAATTTCAGTAGGACCTACACCGGCAGGTGTTCCGGTAAAGATCAGGTCACCGATATTCAGGGTAAAGAAGCGGGAAATATAAGCTACCAGGAAATCAAAAGAAAAAAGGAGGTCCTGTGTATTGCCTGATTGCGCCAGTTCTTTATTTTTATACAGCACGAAATTAATATCCTTCTTATCCATTTCCGGCGTAATAGGGATGAAATTACCTACCACTGCAGAGTTATCAAAAGCTTTGGCTATTTCCCAGGGTAATCCCTTTGCTTTTTGCTTGTCCTGCAGATCACGGGCGGTAAAGTCGATTCCTACGGAAATATGATCGTAATATTTATCTGCAAACTTTTCCTGTATATGTTTACCATTCTTGCTCACTCTCAATACAAGTTCACATTCGTAATGCAGGTTGCTGGTAAATTCGGGATAATAAAAGGGGTGGCCATTCTGAAGCAGTGCATTCTTAGGTTTCATGAACAATACCGGTTCAGTAGGCACTTCATTTTTTAATTCCTTGGCATGGTCGGCATAGTTCCTGCCTACGCAAATAATTTTCATAATGCGTTTTGTTTTTAAAGATAAAAAAACTGCTAGGTATCAGCTATACAAATATACGTTACAACAGGAAAGTGAGTTTGTTACATTCATTCATTGTACGGGCAATACCAATGCTGGCAAAATTCTCTATAATTTCGGTGCTTTTATTAATCTTTTCCAGCACAACAGGTTCCTCGGTGTTTTTCCATTTACTGAGTACAAATTCCACTTGCCGGCCTTTGGGATAATTGTTACCTACGCCAAAGCGCAGGCGGGGATATTGATTGGTCCCCAATGATTCCTGTATGCTTTTAAGGCCATTGTGACCGGCATCGCTGCCACCGGGACGAAGTCTGATCACATCCAGCGGAAGGGCCAGGTCATCGAGGATCACCAGCAGGTTTTCTACCGGGATCTTTTCCTTATCAATCCAGTATTTGATGGCTCTGCCACTAAGGTTCATGTAAGTAGTAGGCTTTATAACAATAAAAGTTTTGCCTTTCCACTTGCATTCCGCCACATCTGCGAGGCGATCGTTATTGAAGACTGCCTTATGTTTGGCAGCAAAAGCATCTGCCACATCAAACCCGATGTTATGGCGGGTATGTTTGTATTCGTCTCCTATATTGCCTAATCCTGCAATTAAGTATTTCATTTCAGAGAAATTACGAATTCCGGATCAGAAATTACAATTTTCCATCTACCCACAAATCCGTCATTCTAAATTAAAAAGCCCCTCTACAAGTAGAGAGGCTTTTTTGAAAAATATTTCTAAAAGATTATTTCTTTTTAGCGTCTTTTTCAGCAGTTGCTTCTTCCTGACGCAGCTGACGGGTCATTACCACAGAAGCGATAGGAATACGTGGAGAGTTGGTAACTTCAATACCTTCAATTTTCACGTCTTCAACACGGATGTTCGCGTTCAGTTCCAGGTTATCGATGTTAACTTCGATATTTTCTACCAGGTGCTTAGGTAAAGCTTTTACTTTCAGTGCTTTCAGTTTGCTAACCAGTTTACCACCGGCTTTAACACCTACAGAAGAACCTACCAGTTTGATAGGAATGGTAACGGCTACCTGTTTGTCTTCTACCAGCTCCATGAAATCGATGTGAGCAAGAGAATCAGTAACTACGTCAAACTGCATATCTTTCAATACGCATCTGTAAGTTTTAGCGCCCAGTTTAATTTCTGCAATCTGGAAAGCTGCAGTGTAAACCAGTGTTTTGAATGCTTTGGCAGGAGCTGAAAAATTAACAGTTTCTGCACCCCCGTAAATAACGCAAGGCACTTTTTCCTCAGAACGGATCTGGCGGGTGGCTTTTTTGCCGAATTCGCTCCTGAGTTGTCCTTCGATGGTTATTGTGTTCATTGTTTAGACAATTTATATTGATGATTAAAATACGTTATCAATCTCCCCGACGATGGCTGTGAATAAACAGACTGGTGATGGATTTGTTTTCGTGCATGTTACGGATCGCTACCGCAAAAAGCTCTGCTACTGAAATCACCTTGATCTTGGAATCCGGCCCCTGTGGTTTGATAGGAATAGTATCACATACCACTATCTCCTGCAGGACTGAGTTCTGGATATTTTCGTACGCATTCCCGCTAAATACCGGGTGAGTACAAAATGCACGTACACTTCTGGCGCCTTTTTCCATTAACAGGTTAGCGGCTTTGGAAAGTGTTCCTGCAGTATCACAGATGTCGTCTATTAGCACGATATCCCTGCCTTTCACATCCCCGATCACTACCATAGATGCAATTTCGTTGGCACGCTTACGATGTTTGTCGCAAATAACCATCTCTGCATTAAAGTAAGACGCCACCTCACGCACCCTATTGGTGCTACCTACGTCAGGGGACGCAAAGGTAAGATTTTCTAACTTTAAATTCTCTATATAAGGAATAAAAATCGCGGAGCTATCCAGGTGGTCTACCGGGATATCAAAGAACCCTTGAATCTGAGGAGCATGTAAATCCATGGTTATCACCCTGTTAGCACCTGCAGAGGTCAGCAGATTTGCTACCAGTTTAGAGCCGATAGCCACACGTGGCTTATCTTTTCTGTCCTGACGGGCATAGCCGAAATAAGGGATTACTGCTGTAATATAGCCAGCGGAAGCACGTTTGGCGGCATCGATCATCAGTAGGAGCTCCAGCAGATTATCTGAGGGAGCACTGGTACCCTGAATCAGGAAAACATAGTCGCCACGGATACTTTCCAGGAATACAGGCTGGATCTCGCCATCACTGAATTTCTGGATTTTTACTTTGCCAAGACCGCCATTAAGACCCTTGCCATATTTCTTGGCAATTTTCTCGGCCAATGCCGGATTGCTGTTGCCTGTGAAAATTTTTACTGAAGGTTGCATACTAGATACTAGTGGAAAAGAGGTTGCAAAACTATGATTTTTGGGAGTACCAGCCTGATTTTTTTTAAAATACAAATCACATAGTTATTAAAAAATAACTATAACTAATTTTGTATCAAATGATTCGGAAAGGTAAAGGCTCCCGAAAAATTCCCATAACGATCGGTATCGAATATACTGAAGAATTACGAATTAGGAATTACGAATTACGGATTAGTGGACAGATAGTAAACGCGGATAGCACTCGCTATGATCTGCTCACAAATCCGTAATTCGTAATTCCTAATTCGTAATTCTTTTCTTATATTCGGGTAAATGGAATAAGTCATGTTTGTTAACGTTGAACCAGCTCCCCACCTGGCCATACGCCATTGGCCCGATAACGAAAAGCCCAGAGAAAAGTTAATCAACACCGGCGCTGCGGCACTTAGCGACGCAGAATTGCTGGCCATTTTACTGCATACCGGACATAAAAGTAAATCGGCCCTGGAACTGGCCACAGAAATCCTGCGCCTGGCACATAATAACCTGTCAGAACTCGGCAAAATAAATGTCAAACAACTGCAAAAGCTCCGTGGTATGGGCCACGCCAAAGCGGTAACCGTTTTAGCCGCCATGGAACTGGCCCGCAGAAGACAGGCAGGTTCCATTCATAAAAAAACCGTCATCAATAACGGCCTGGATGCGGCCATGTTCTTCAAGCCTTTACTGGCAGACCAATGCCATGAAACATTTTATGTCATGTTCCTCAATCATGCCAATAAAGTGCTTCGTTACCGCTGTATGAGTAGCGGCGGCATGACCAGCACTGTAGTAGATCCCCGCATCATTTTCCGGGAAGCCCTGGATGCCAATGCCACCAAGCTACTCCTCTGCCACAATCATCCCTCCGGCAGCCTGCGCCCCAGCCAGGCCGATATCCGCATTACCCACAAAATAAAAGACGTTGGACTCCTCTTCGATATTGATGTAATGGACCATATCATTGTTTCCGAAACCGGCTACTGCAGCCTTGTGGAAGAAGGGATGATTTGAGATGATGATATTTGTTTACTTTCGCACATATTTATTCATTTTCCATATGCTCAAAATAGGACTCTTCGGCGTAGGACATTTAGGTAAGATACACCTCTCTCAACTGGCCACCATGAAAGACGTAGAAGTTGTAGGCTTCTATGATCCAAGCAACGCAAACGCAGCCAGCATCTCCGAGCAATATAATATTCCGCGCTTTACCGTGGCGGAAGAACTGATACAGATCGTAGATGCCATCGACATCGTGGCGCCTACCACCCTGCACTTCAAATTATGTGAACAAGCCATCCGGAATGGCAAACACATATTCGTGGAAAAACCCATGACCAACACTATGGAAGAAGCTAAAACACTGGTAAAACTGGTGGATGAAGCCAATATAAAATTCCAGGTGGGACATGTGGAAAGATTCAACCCGGCCTTCCTGGCACTCCGGGGATATGATCTTAAACCCATGTTCATTGAAGTGCATCGCCTGGCCGAATTTAACCCGCGTGGTACCGATGTAAGCGTTATCCTCGATCTGATGATCCATGATATCGACATCATACTCAGCATCGTGAAATCGACCGTAAGCCGCATTTCTGCCAGCGGTGTAGCCGTTATGAGCGACACCCCGGATATTGCCAACGTTCGCATCGAATTCCATAATGGTTGCGTGGCTAATCTCACTTCCAGCCGTATTTCCCTGAAGAAGATGCGCAAAATGCGCCTCTTCCAGAAAGATGCATACATCGGCATCGACTTCCTCGATAAAAAAGCGGAGATTATCAAACTGAAAACACCGGAAGACGAAGGCTTATTCACCCTCGATATCGAAACCAACAATGGCAAAAAAACCATTGCGATCGATAATCCGGAAATCAAACAATCCAATGCCATTCGCATGGAACTGGAAATGTTCCGCGACAGCATCCTGCAAAATAAACCAGTAGTCGTAAATGCGATTGATGGCCTGCAGGCAATGGATGTAGCACACCAGATTTTAGCGAAAATAAATAAAGGCCTGTCCGAAACAGCCGCCGCCAAATAATTTCAATGTAACAAAAGCCGCTGTCCGCCCCTGTTTTCAAATAGTCACCAACACAAATGAAATGAATACGATTTGTGCTGACAGCGGCTTTGATGATTGTTATCCCCTATCCTTCAGCAACGCCTCAGCAATAGTAAGGTCCAGCGGTTTTGTAATTTTGATATTAGACTCCTCTCCTGCCAACAGGTACACGGGATGTCCCAGTCGCTCCACTACCGTAGCTTCATCCGTAAATAACGGATCATAAGGCAGTTCAAAAGCAGGCAGAATCAATTCAGAAAGGAAAGTTTGCGGGGTTTGAATGATTTTGAAACGATCGCGGTCCACCGCAGCATTAGCGCCAGCGGTAATCTCCCGGATACTATCTTTCATATCAATAACAGGAATAGCACTGCCATGGCTGAGGGCAGCTTCATAACAGGCACGGATCAACGTAGTAGATACCAGTGGTCGCACCCCATCGTGTATAAACACTACAGACGGCTCCGTTACCTGCTGTAAACCATTTTTCACAGAATGAAAACGGGTATCTCCCCCTTTTACAATAGTGATAGCAGGCAATTGCTCAAAGGCCAGCAGCAAATGATTGGCAAAAGTGAAATGGGCTTCCGGCAGTACCAGTACAATTTCCATATCCGGAAAAGCAGCGGCAAAGGCGGCAATAGTGTGGTATAGTACGGGTTTCCCTGACAGGTCCAGGAACTGTTTCGGAACAGCACTCTGCATCCGGGTACCGGAACCTCCGGCTACGATGATGGCTACTTTTTTATATTCCATATAAAAAAGAATTACGAATTACAAATGTCAAACTACGGGAGGTAATTTGACATTCGTAATTCGTAATCCATAATTTTTTTAAACGATCAGCATGGCATCACCATAACTGAAGAAACGGTATTTTTCTTTGATCGCCTGCTGATAAGCTTCCATGATCAGATCATATCCGGCAAATGCACAGGTCATGATCAATAAACTGGTCTTAGGCAGGTGGAAGTTAGTTACCAATGCATTTGGAATAGCAAATTCGTAAGGCGGATGAATGAACGTGTTTGTCCATCCTTCAGCAGCCTTCAGGTGGTTTTGCGCAGTAACAGAAGATTCTACGGCACGTACAGAAGTAGTACCAATAGCGCAGATTCTGCGGTTTTCTTCTTTCGCTTTGTTTACCACTTTCACTGCGTGTTCTTCAATGTGATAATATTCCGCATCCATTTTGTGTTTGCTCAGGTCTTCTACCTCAATTGGGCGGAAAGTACCCAAACCAGTGTGCAGCGTTACTTCTGCAAACTTAACACCTTTGATTTCCAAACGCTTGATCAACTCGCGGCTGAAGTGCAAACCTGCAGTAGGCGCAGCTACAGCTCCTTCATACTTGGCATACACGGTCTGATAACGCTCCTTATCTTCATCTTCCGGCTTACGTTTAATATACTTAGGCAACGGAGTTTCTCCCAGCTGATCTAACACCTGTTTGAATTCTTCGTCATTACCCTCAAATAAGAAACGAATAGTACGGCCTCTGGAAGTGGTGTTATCAATTACCTCTGCCACCAACGTCTCGTCATCGCCAAAATACAATTTGTTACCTACACGGATTTTACGCGCCGGGTCAACAATTACATCCCACAAACGATTTTGCTTGTTCAGCTCACGCAGCAGAAATACCTCAATTTTTGCTCCTGTTTTCTCTTTACGACCATACAACCGGGCAGGAAATACCTTGGTATTGTTCACAATCATAACATCCTTGTCATTAAAATAACCGAGGATGTCCTTGAATACTTTGTGCTCAATTTTACCGGTATTACGATGTACCACCATTAAACGTGATTCATCT
>NZ_DATCVJ010000336.1:0-2473 GCF_036566945.1 Chitinophaga sp.
GCGGGCGGATATACGAAAAATGCTGGTGCCCCTGGGACCCGTACTCGTATTTCCTGCCAGCAATTTTCCACTGGCCTTTTCTACCGCCGGCGGAGACACAGCTTCTGCACTGGCAGCAGGCAATCCCGTGATTGTAAAAGCACATGAATCACACCCCGGTACCAACGAACTGGTGGCCACGGCCATTCAAAAGGCGGCACAACAATGCGGTATGCCGGATGGCGTATTTTCCAGTATCACCGGCGCCGGTCCTGCGTTGGGCCAGCAACTGGTAAAACATCATGGCATAAAAGCCATCGGATTTACTGGCTCTTTTAAAGCCGGTATCGCCATCTTTGATGCCGTAACACAAAGACCGGAACCTATTCCGGTATATGCAGAAATGGGAAGTATCAACCCGGTATTGCTGTTGCCTGCCAAACTGGCCACAGCAGGAGCCGCGGTTGCTAAACAATATGCACAGTCTATCACATTGGGCAGCGGACAATTCTGCACCAACCCGGGATTGCTCATCGCCCTGGCAGACGATGCTACCACACAATTCGCGGCAGCATTAAAACAGGAACTGTCTGCCATTCACGCCGGCACCATGCTCAATCCCGGTATCTGTTATCATTATTATGAAAACAGAGATCAGTTGTCGCGCAGAAAAGGTGTAGAAACCCTGTTTGCAGGCAGCCTGGAATCTGCTGCTACCAAAGGCTCCCCGGCATTATACCGGGTGAGTGCAAAAGATTTTATTGCCAACGCAGAACTGCAACAGGAAGTATTTGGCCCGGCGGCATTGTTGGTGGTATGTAAGGATGATACAGAACTAAAAGCAATACTGACGGAACTACAGGGACAATTAACCGGTACCGTAATGGGGGAAACAACGGACCTGTTATGCTTTTCCGATGCCATTGCATTACTGTCGGAAAAAGTGGGCCGCATCATTTTGAACAATGTACCTACCGGTGTGGAACCCGGTTATGCCATGCATCACGGCGGACCATTTCCGGCTACCACGGATATACGAAGTACTTCCGTGGGGGCGTCGGCGATTGTACGTTTTGCAAGACCGCTCTGCTACCAGGACTGGCCACAAGAGCTACTCCCGGCAGCATTGAAAGATGAAAATCCTTTAGGTATCTGGCGTCGCCTGGATGGTCAGCTGACACGCGATACCGTTAGTAAATAATTTTAAATCCTTATGTCGGCTAAAACCTTTTTTTGCATAGATGCCCATACCTGCGGTAACCCGGTAAGACTGGTAGCCGGAGGAGGGCCCATCCTCCGGGGGAATAACATGATGGAGAAACGCCTGCATTTTTTGCAGGAATTCGACTGGATCCGCAAAGGACTGATGTTTGAACCCCGCGGGCATGATATGATGAGCGGCAGCATCCTGTATCCGCCTTCCGATGAAGCCAACGACATCGGGGTACTGTATATCGAAACCAGCGGTTGCCTCCCCATGTGTGGCCACGGCACCATCGGCACCGTGACGATCGCTATTGAACAGGGACTGATTACGCCAAAAGTGCCAGGGAAACTCCGGCTGGAAACCCCGGCAGGACTGGTGTTGGTGGACTATGTACAGGAGGGGAAAAAAGTGAAGTCGGTAAAACTGACCAACGTAAAATCTTTTCTCGCCGCAGAACACCTGGAAGTCACCTGCCCCGATCTGGGAACTTTACACGTGGATGTGGCCTATGGTGGCAACTTCTACGCCATTGTAGATCCGCAGGAAAATTTCGGTGGACTGGAAAATTATACAGCAGATCAACTGATCTCCTGGAGCCGGGAACTACGGAAAAGACTAAACGAAAAATATACATTTGTACACCCGGAAAATGAACACATCAAAGGGCTGAGTCATTTACTGTGGACCGGCGCCACCATTAGCCCGGAAGCAACTGCCCGCAATGCGGTGTTTTACGGGGATAAAGCCATCGACCGCTCTCCCTGTGGTACCGGCACTTCCGCAAGAATGGCGCAGTGGTATGCCAAAGGGAAACTGCGAAAAGGCGATCGCTTTATTCACGAAAGCATTATCGGCTCTCAATTTAACGGCACCATCGAAGAAGAAACGACGATAGCCGGCAAACCTGCTATTGTGCCGGGTATTGAAGGCTGGGCCATGGTAACAGGCTACAACACCATTATCCTGGATGACGATGATCCCTATGTACATGGGTTCCAGGTGCTGTAACACAACTAAAACTATTATCAGGAACAATGATCCCCACGGAGATCAAATCATTTTAAGTATATGAAAGCAATCGTCATCGGCGGTGGGATTATCGGTCTTAGCAGCGCTTATTATCTGCAGGCAAGCGGCTGGGAAGTGACTGTGATTGATAAAGGAGATTTCAGTAACAACTGTTCCTATGGCAACATGGGCATGATTGTGCCCAGTCATTTTGTTCCGCTGGCAGCACCCGGCATTGTATCGCAGGGCATTCGCTGGATGTTTAACAGTAAAAGTCCT
>NZ_DATCVJ010000337.1:0-8602 GCF_036566945.1 Chitinophaga sp.
ATCCGGTGGTAGCTGCGCTGCCCGCTGATTTACCTCGCTATAAACGTAACGGGCAAACGAATACAGTGAATCATTCGTAAATCGCTCAGGGTCAGCCGCTAAGAAATGATCATATACGAGGTCGGTAAACACGCCGCTATACAACCCGCAGGATGGCCGGAAAAAAAGTTTAGCCCTGCCCGTTACGGGATGCTGGTCGGTAAAAGTGTCAATAGCCCGGTGAATACGAATGCCCTGTTGTATCCCTACATCAAAGGCAGCCATGTTTTTCCGGCCCTTCACAAAATCAGCGATCAGATTGCCTGTAATCAGGTCAGGCTGACGAAAAGATAGATAAGCATGGGCCAGATGGTTCATGGCCTCAAGTTACGTATTTATGCTAAATGGCTTTAGTTGTATGGCTACGCTATCAGCGGCCTTGCGGCATAAGTTTGCAGGGCTTCCAGGGCTTTTTCGGTGTCCAGTACACTCATCATCATTTTTTCACCGTTCATCAGTTCCAGGAGCAATCCTTTTTTGCCTCGGGTAATATACCCTTTGCCATATGCATTGCTACTCCGGACAGGCCATCCGCTGAAATCCTTTTTAGGATCAAACTCTACGATAGTGGCGGATTTGATCTGTGACCAGTCATAATGTACAGACTGAAACCGCCAGGAAAGATACCGGAAAGAAATCCCGCTTTCATCTATACACAGCTTCAGACCAAATATCGCCCAAATGTAGCCCAGTAGAAGGGTTTCCGTGAAAGCAGCGATAATGAGCATACTAAACCGGAAGTTATCTGTTTGCCAGATACCGCCATTGTGTGGGTTTAAATAAATGCTGGTGAGAGACGGGAAGAGCAAAAGAATCCAGATACTAATAGGGTTGCTGTACTCAGCAAAGGATTTTTTCATGTTCGGGCTTAGGTATGAAGGGTTTACTCGTTTACGATGGGCATTTTCACACCTCCCATTAAAATATCATATTTCTTTTAAAACCTTATCCATTTTAACAATTTCTTAACTCTCGCTGATGCAACATTGGCAAGTTGGCACCAACAGACAGACTATGGCTGCTCTATATCTGCGTATGTCCGCCACCGGTCAGGCGGACGTTCATTAACGGATACTCCAATTTATCAAGTACTTCCACCAGTAAAGTATGCCTTGACCACTGCCCACTTCCCGACGTAGCTTTGACTCATCGAAACAAACAAAACAAACAAAACAAAAAAAATTACAATCACTATAAATTTTTTCCGCCATGAAAAAGCTTATTTTATTATTAAGTGCCGCACTTTTACTCAGCGCCAATGTGCTTCTCGCAAGCCCTTATGAAACTACTGCTAACACTAAAATTAACAGTACGTTTAATGAATCTTTCACCGGAGCTACCGATGTTAAATGGTATACCGATGATAACAAAACGTTTACCGCTAAATTTACGATGAGTAATACCAAGGTAACAGCGTTTTTCAAGGAAGATGGTACCTTACTTGCTACCTCCCGTTACCTCCAGGCAGAACAATTGCCATTGAAAGTAACTGGTAAACTGAATAAAAAATATCCTGGTACAAGCATCTATTGTGTAGTGGAATATAATTCCGGTGATAACGTAGTGTATTTTGTTACTTTAGAAAGTGCAGATACCTGGACAGTTATCAAAACAGATGCAGATGCTAATATTAAAGTACACAGCCGCCTGAAAAAAGCTTAGTTTTAGTAGTGTTAAAAATACAGGGCTCATGGTAATTACCATGGGCTCTTTTGTTTTATTTCCACACCCCGTGCCCCCTCCCAAAATTATCTTAACTTTGCCACCTGTTAAGGCTTTATTAGCCAGACTGTTAATGTATAAATGATTAAATGACATGAACAAGGGACCCGTTTCTCAATTTATCCAGCACCATTACCGCCACTTTAATGCAGCTGCATTGGTGGATGCTGCCAAAGGATATGAAACACATTTGCTGGAAGGCGGTAAAATGATGGTGACATTGGCCGGTGCGATGAGTACGGCTGAACTGGGCATTTCTTTCGCAGAAATGATCCGTCAGGGTAAAGTGGATATCATTTCCTGCACCGGTGCAAACCTGGAAGAAGATATCATGAACCTGGTAGCACATACACACTATAAGAGAGTGCCTAACTACCGCGATCTGAGCCCACAGGAAGAATGGGATCTGCTGGAACAGGGTTTCAACCGTGTTACAGACACCTGTATTCCTGAAGAAGAAGCTTTCCGTCGCATCCAGAAGCATATCCACAAAATATGGAAGGAAGCAGAAGAAAGCGGTGAGCGCTACTTCCCGCACGAATACATGTACAAATTGCTGCTGAGCGGTGTAATGAAAGAACATTACGAAATTGATCCAAAGAACAGCTGGATGATTGCCGCTGCAGAAATGAATATTCCTATCATCGTTCCAGGATGGGAAGACAGCACCATGGGTAATATCTTCGCTTCCTACTGCATCAAAGGTGAACTGAAAACGTCTACCATGAAAAGCGGTATCGAATACATGATCTACCTGTCTGAATGGTACCGTGCAAACTCTTCTGGTAAAGGCGTTGGCTTCTTCCAGATTGGTGGCGGTATTGCCGGTGACTTCCCGATTTGCGTAGTACCAATGATGTACCAGGATCTGGAATGGACAGATGTACCTTTCTGGGGTTATTTCTGCCAGATATCAGATTCTACTACTTCTTACGGTTCCTACTCCGGCGCGGTTCCTAATGAAAAAATTACCTGGGGTAAACTGGATATCCACACACCTAAGTTTATTGTAGAATCAGATGCTACTATCGTAGCGCCACTGATGTTTGCGTATATCCTTGGATGGTAGAAACAGCTTTTAGCCATTAGCTTTTAGCTTTTAGAAAAAATGCAGCGAAGATGAACATTATGTTCTCCGCTGCATTTTTTCTAAAAGCTAAAAGCTAAAAGCTAAAAGCTAAAAGCTATATAAATAATTCTGCTGCAATCCCATCTGCAAATAACCTTCCTGCTTTCGTGAGCCGCAATGTTTCCCCTGCCCGCTCCATATGCTTCATGACCATAAAGGGTTGGCTATGTGCAATCAGATGGGTGGTGAGTGTGGTGCCGAACTTTTCTGCTACCCATTCCAGGTTGCAGCCGGCGGAGGTACGCAGGGCCGTCATGATATACTCGTTGAACTGCATGGCGGTGGTGAGCGATTCTATTTCAAAAGGAACTTTCCCTTCGGTGATACTATCAATGTATTTTGTGTTGTGGGCGATATTCCATTGTCTGGATACGCCGTTAAAGGAGTGGGCGGATGGGCCCAGACCGAGGTATGATTTGCCCTGCCAGTAGCTGCTGTTATGTTTGGAATGCCATCCCGGTAAGGCAAAATTGGAAATTTCATAATGTTCATAACCAGCAGCTCCTAATAGCTCCATCAGCATTTCAAAGTGCAGTGCTGCTTTATCGGGATCGGTGGCCGCCATTTTCTTTTTCTTAATAAAATGATCCAGTGCAGTACCCGGTTCTACGGTGAGGGCATAGCAGGATAAGTGTGGGACGCCCAGTGCAATGGCCTGTTTTACATTTTGTTCCCAGCCTTCGTCGGTAAGTGTAGGACCGCCGTAGATAAGGTCAATGGTGATGTTCTGAAACCCCAGGTCCTGCGCTTGTCGTACGCAATCCAATGCCTGTCGGCTGTTATGGGCCCGATTCATCCAGGTGAGATCTGCTTCGTGAAATGACTGTATGCCTATGCTCAAGCGGTTGATGCCGGCGGCTTTGAGCATAGTTAGTTTTTCGATGCTGAGATCATCGGGATTAGCTTCCAGTGTTATTTCAGCGTCGTCGGCTATTGGAAAGGTTGCCCGTAAATGGGCCAGTAATGCCTGTAATTCATCTGCCAGCAACAAACTTGGGGTGCCGCCACCAAAATAGATGGTGTGTACCGGGGCCCCGGCCAGGTAATCTTTTTGAAGGGTGATTTCCTGCAACAAACTTTTTACCATTGCTCCTTGCCGGGAAACGGAAGTAGAAAAGTGGAAGTTACAGTAGTAACAAGCCTGTTTACAAAAAGGAATATGTAAATAAATTCCGGACATGTGCGTTTTATAGTGGTCTGCCATTGCCGTTTTACGGGTCAACTATGGACTATTTTAATATCTTTGCAACGTCAAAATTACGTTTCAGTTTTGTTATGTGAACAGGACAACGTTAATTGCCACTGTTTCCTTTGTGCGTGAAAGAGACGTATTATTGAAAAACCGATTTTAAAGTCATTGCAAAATATTTTCCTGGTGCGAAACTGGTTACTGCTGTTATTCACTCTCAGTTATTTGCCAATACTGGCGCAAACAACAGATTCCGCTGCCGTAAAGGCGCCGGTGGTAAAGAAAAAGCCGGTAATCACCCATACGGCAGGCGATTCAACACGACCGAAGGTGCGTACCGCACCAGTGAAAAGAGATTCGTCACGGGTACAATCTGTTAAAAGAGACAGCAGCCGCGCTATTGCTCCGTTAATTACGCACGCTAAAAAAGATACCACTCGTTTATTGTCAGATACCGCGCAGCATAAAATGGATAGTTCCGCCGTGGCAGCCATTCCTAAGGTAAAGCTTCCCTCGGCCTACGATCTGTACATGAAAAAGATGGCGGCGGAAAACATCTTTCTAAAACCCGGCCGACCTACGTTTGTAGACACCAACCCGGTGCGCCCTTACCGCAATATGGACTGGCTCATTTATTTAATGGCAGGCGTATTATTGGTATTGAGCCTGATCCGCTTGTTTTACCAGAAGTATTTCGCTGATCTTTTCAGGGCTTTTCTGAATCCTACGCTGAGCCAGCGGCAGTTAAAGGACCAGTTGTCGCAGTCGCCCTTTCCTAATATGCTGCTGAATATTTTCTTTGCTATTGTACTGGGATTGTATTTCTACCTGGTATTATACCGGCAGCAGGTGTTTCCGCAGGCAGAGCCCTGGTTATTGATTCCGGGCTTAATAGTGCTGGTGGCAGTGGTATATGGGTTTAAATACACGATGCTGCGCTTTTGTGGCTGGTTATTTGGCAATACGGAGCTGGCGGATGCCTACATTTTCATTTTATACCTCATCAATAAGATTTTGGGTGTGTTGCTGGTGCCTTTTTTGGTCATAATTGCCTTCTGTACCCCTGAAATTGCCCGAACTTTCCTGTATATATCGTTATTCTTTATTGTATTACTCATTATATACCGGTATATTAGATCTTATTCACTGGTTAGGCAGTACCTATCTTTCAGTAAATTGCATTTTTTTCTTTACCTTTGCGCATTCGAAGTAGCGCCTGTTTTAATATTAACCAAGGTGCTGCAGAATATCTGGTTAACTGGTAATCCCTGATTATCGCCTATTGTTAACACAAGAGCAAAAAACGTATGATAAAAGGCGGGCCAAAAAAAGATTTGCAAGGTAAACAAATTCAGTCAATCCTAATTTCTCAACCTAAGCCTGAAACAGAAAAGTCGCCCTACTTTGATTTGGCCAAAAAGTTCAATATTAAATTGGATTTTTTCCCGTTCATTAGGGTGGAAGGTTTGCCAGCGAAGGAATTCAGAAAACAGAAAATCGACATTCTTAGCTTTACGGCAGTGATTTTCACCAGTCGTAATTCGGTAGACCACTTTTTCCGGATCTGTGAGGAAATGAAGGTGAAAGTGTCGCAGGACTGCAAATACTTTTGTATTACAGAAGCTGTAGCGTTGTACCTGCAGAAATTCATTCTCTATCGTAAGCGGAAGGTATTTTACGGGGCAGATGGTTCTACCAAAGGAGTACTGGAGGTAATGAACAAGCACCGGGATAATGAAAAATTCCTGTTCCCAAGCTCTGATAGCCAGAAAAAAGATATTGAAGAGTGGTTAAAAGCGAACAAGTGTGAATATGCCACTGCTACCCTTTACAAAACCGTTTCTACAGATGTAAAGGAAGTATTGGCGGCCACTACTTACGACATGATCGTGTTTTTCAGTCCTTCAGGTGTGAAATCACTGTTTGAGAACATGCCGGGGTTTGAGCAGAATGGTACCCATATCGGTGCCTTCGGACCAACTACCTCTGCAGCGGTTGAAGAAGCAGGACTAAGACTGGATGTAAAAGCACCGCTTCCACAGGCGCCTTCAATGGCAGCCGCGCTGGAACAGTATCTTACCACATTAATTAAAAAGTAAGCAGTTTTTCTGCCCATAAAATTTAGCAGGGATGGCATCATGTCATCCCTGTTTTTGTTACTGCAACAGCGGCGCAGTCATGCAGAAAATGCACGCCGGGCTTATGTTTCCCCCTGCAGCTTTCTAAAAGCTAAAAGCTAATGGCTAAAAGCTTGAAAAATATTTCTTTGTAATCCTGAAAAAATAAATTTCTTTGTAAGAGATTTTTCTATCAATCAGTCTATCGTGTAACGGAGTCCATGAACAAGCTTATCAGTGAAACCAGCCCGTATTTGTTGCAGCATGCGCATAATCCTGTCCATTGGTATCCGTGGGGAGAAGAAGCCCTGCAGCGGGCATTAAAGGAAGATAAACCTATATTGGTTAGCATTGGATATGCTGCCTGCCATTGGTGCCATGTAATGGAACGCGAGAGTTTTGAAAATGAGGCTACCGCAGCCATCATGAACGAACACTTTATTAATATTAAAATAGACCGGGAAGAAAGACCAGACCTGGATCATATTTATATGGATGCTGTGCAGGCGATGACCGGCGCTGGCGGCTGGCCGCTGAATGTTTTTCTTACACCGGATAAAAAACCTTTTTACGGCGGCACCTATTTCCCGCCGGTGCAGGCTTACAACCGGCCTTCATGGACAGATGTACTTCTCTCCCTCTCCGATGCTTTTGATAAAAAGCGGGAGGAAATAGAAACACAGGCCGATAACCTGGTACAACACATCAGCCAGTCGGCACAGATTGGGCAACAGATGGGACTGGAGCTGAACATTCCCCGCGAAGAATTATTTACCAAAGCCCAGTGTGATACGATTTGTGAGAATATCCTCAAACAGGCAGACACCACCTGGGGCGGCTTTGGTCGTGCGCCTAAGTTCCCGCAAACCTTTACCATCGCTTATTTGCTGCGGCATCACCATGCCTGGCACCATCCGGAAGCACTGCAACAGGCATTGCTATCACTGGATAAAATGTTGCAGGGAGGACTCTATGATCAATTAGGCGGTGGTTTTGCAAGGTATTCTACCGATGAAAAATGGCTGGCGCCACATTTTGAAAAGATGCTGTACGATAATGCGCTGCTGATAGATGTGCTCTGCGACGCTTATCAGCTGACCCGCAACGACGTATATGCGCAAACGATAAGGGATACACTGACTTATATTTCCCGTGAAATGACTTCCCCGGAAGGTGGCTTCTATGCCGCACTGGATGCGGATTCGGAAGGCGTGGAAGGGAAGTTTTATACATGGAGCAAAGCCGAAATACATCATATACTGGGAGAACAGGCAGCGCCTTTCTGTGAGTATTATGATGTAAGCGAGCATGGAAACTGGGAAGAACAAAACATATTATGGGTACAAAAGCCCCTCCTGGAGTTTGCTGCAGAGAAGGGCTATGATGCTGCTATCTTTAGCGCCATGCTGAAAGGCTGCCGCGAAAAACTACTGGCGGTGCGGGCAAACAGGATCCGGCCCGGGTTAGACGATAAAATTCTGCTGGGCTGGAATGCCATGATGGTGCATGCCTGCTGTAAAGCTTATGGTGCACTGGGCATAGAAGAATACCGGCAGATGGCGATCCGTAACATGGATTTCTGTCTGGCTAATTTCCGTCAAACAGAAGATGGACAAGCTTTTTATCACACCTGGAAAAATAAACAGGCAAAGTATCCGGCTTTCCTGGACGACTATGCATGTCTTATCCAGGCATTGATTGCACTGCAGGAAATCACCGGTAATACCACCTATCTGTACCAGGCCAGAGATATTGCCGCTTTTGTAACAGCGCATTTCAGCGATGAAAACCAATTATTTTTTTACTATACCATTGAAGGTCAGGATGATGTGATTGTGCGTAAGAAAGAGATCTATGATGGCGCCGTTCCCAGCGGGAATGCGGTAATGATGCAGAACCTTTGGTACCTCTCTGTTGTTTTTGATCATAAGCAATGGGCCGACAGATGCATAGGAGCCGTTTCCAGTCTTTCGCAAACGGTAGTACGCTATCCAACCTCATTTGGCGTGTGGGCGAGCCAGTTATTACAATTTGTAAAAGGAACCCCGGAGCTGGCAGTGATAGGAAAAGATTTTAAAGAGAAAATGCAGGAAACCCAAAAGTGGTTTATTCCGTATAAAATATTAATAGGCGCAGAAAAAAATATTTCTGACATCCCGTTGCTGACGGATCGGGCCGTGGAAAATGATACTTTGGTCTATTTATGTAAAGATTATCATTGCATTAAGCCAGTACATTATATAGAAGAAATTATTAATTTAATATAATAATTATGTAACTTGCCCCTGATAAGGGTGGCAAATGATTTCATAAATGTTATTACGTTAATATAATAAAATGTTAAAAGCAGCGTTTAAACTAGTTACAGAACGGTTGTAAGTGGGATTGAAAAAGTTGTATAAAAAG
>NZ_DATCVJ010000338.1:0-6280 GCF_036566945.1 Chitinophaga sp.
GGACTATACAGCACTCGGTTATCTGCACAAAATATTTTTAGTGACAACTACGGAGAAAGCTATTACAGCACCGGATACTATTACCTGCCTGATTCCACAAAGAAAAGCGGGTTAATAAAATATACCTTCGAATCGCCCAACAGTTTCCGGTTTAAAGAATCCCTTACTGCAAAGGCAGTCACTATTACAGCAGAGGAGTGCATCGGGTTTCATGAAGACGGTGATAAAGCAGATTTTCACACCCTTTCCAACGTTAAACTGCCAGTGAGCCTGCTAAACGCAAAGTACTCCAAATGCTTTGGGGAGCTGCGGATTAACGGAGACCTTTGTTTGTACCTGGTTTATTTTGAAAAGAACAGAGGAGGAGGTTGGTTCACTGGTGCAGGGCCAGGAGGAGCCACTTACGTAGGAGGGCCGAGAACAACCCCTACCTCCCGGTATATGTTGAAAAAGAAAAATTCAGATATCGTGCAGGAAGTGCCTAAAAAGTCAAAGCAGTTCAAAAAAGAACTATCAGCATTTCTGGCCGATAAACCCAGCATAGTGGAGTTCATTAACAGCCACGACTATACGGTCGATGAAATCGACATGGTAGTGCAGGCGTATAACTATGGTAAATAAATTTGTTTTTTCACGCAAAGGCGCAAAGCAGCAAAGAAATAAAGCAGCAAAGAGTACCTAAGCGAATTTTAAGCTCGCAGCGCGTGAAGCTAATGCCATAGCTATAAAACAAGATAATAAAGTAATCTTGTATTCTTTGCTGCTTTGCGCCTTTGCGTGAAAAAATACCCTTTAGTCTGCACCTACCGCTTCAACCAGCCCGTGATGCTCATCCGGGGCTTATTGGTAAGCAACACCTCATGTTCCAGTTCACTGCTTTTGAAGAAAACCGTTTTGCCACTGCTGGGATCTACCTGCTGCGAATCGCCACCAGTATGGTAAATAGAGAGCTGTCCGCCATCAGCAGGCACCCAGTCGGTATTCAGATAAATAATCATAGAATACTGCCGGCTATCATTATTACGGAACTGATCCAGGTGTTTCTTATAAAAACTACCCGTTTCATATAAGGTATAGTGAAATTCATACCCCGTAATACCAGTATAACAGGATTCATTCAGGTATAAGATAAAAGCGTCCATCACGGCAAAGAATGCATTTTCATGTACATTATTATGCTGCTTGTCCAGCCAGTAGATTACATCACCGCGAACGGCTTTGTCGTGCGCTACTGCTTGTTGGTTGCCGGTACCTGCCGCCAGCATGCTTTTTTCGGAGTGGAGATGTAACAGGTTTTCTTTTAAGTCTTTAGCAAGCTGAATGCTTAAAAAATTTTCTGAGATACCTACTTTGCTTTCAATGAAGCTGTTGATCAATGTGTCAAAGGACTGTTGCAAAAAGAAGGAGCGTTATAGGGACAGAATTATCCGTAGTTGGGTGAAGGTAGCTGTAATAAAAGGATTTTGCCCTGTTACTAGTTAATATTCTTTCAAAACAGGTTAATATCTGCGCGAATTTTATTTTTCAATCTTTTAATTTCACGGCGGAAGTATATGAAACTTCCCCTGCCACATGACTGATAAACTGCGTGCTGAGCTACCGGAACAGGAAAAAGAGAAGCAATTTGCCACGTTATTCGAATTGTTTAATAATAGGTTAGTCCTATTTGCCAATGGGATGTTGCCTGCGGGAGAGGAAGCCGCAGACCTTGTACAGGAAGCATTTGTAGCCCTGTGGCAACGGATGGATAGCTTCACCGATCTATCTGCTATCAAAGTATTTTTATATCTCACCGTAAAAAATAAATGCCTTAATATTTACAAACATGAAAAGGTAATACGTAGGTATAATAATACCCAACCACCCGTACCGGAAGATAAACATCTCCTGCTTCGCCTGATAGAAGCAGAAGTAGCCGGAGAAATACAACAGGCATTACAACAACTACCTCCCGGATGCCGGCAGGTGATCCACCTCGGTTATTTTGAAGGATTGCGTAATCATGAAATTGCCGAACGTTTACATGTGTCCGTTAATACGGTGAAAACGCAGAAAACCCGCGCCCTGCGCATGATGCGCGATATCCTTAAAAGTCAGCCCTGCCAGCTGTTACTCATCTTCGGAAAAATACTTTAAAAAAAAGTGATTTTCTTGTCACCCACTTTTTCCAACTGGTTGTTTATGCAACATCAGTTATGGAAAGTACCCGCAAAAACTTAGCAATCGCACAACTCATATCCCGGCAATTAACCGGGCATATTACCGCGGCAGAAATGTTGGAGCTGCAGGCATGGAGAAACGAAGATCCGGATCATGAGGCGCTGTGGCAACAGCTTACCGACCCCGATCAGCTGGGAGATCGCGTGGCTCAACTGGAGCAATCAAATAATCAAACGGCATTTGCACAACTGATGCAACGCATTCATGCAGAAGAAGTACCCGCAGCGTTTCAACAAGAGGAGACCGGGCAGGCAGCATCGCATCAGACAACGACTTTTATTAAACCATGGCTACGCTATGCAGCTGTTGCCATTCCTTTACTAGCGGTAGCTTCCGCCGGGTGGTATTTCCTGCGTGTGCCACGCGCTGGCATGAAAGCGCCCGTGGTGGCATGGCAACGCAGCGCTCCGCCGCCATCGCCTAATACTGTGCAACTGCTCATCGATCACCAGGAAGCCATTCCACTTAACAAAACAGGCGGACAAATGATTCACGCCATGGAAGGCACCATTGCCCGCACTGAAGCGGGTAGTCTGTCGTATCCCGTGAATACGAATAGCTCAACAAGTGCCGCTGTAATACAACAACTGGTTACACCCAAGGGAATGGACTATAAAGTAGTACTGCCGGATGGCAGCCATGTATGGGTGGGCGCGGCTTCCAGTCTGCGCTTCCCGGCGGCCTTCACCGGAAAAGAACGCAGCGTGGAACTCAACGGGGAAGCATACTTTGAAGTAGCATCCGATGCCGCACATCCTTTTGTGGTACATACCCGCAAAACAGCCATCCAGGTACTGGGCACCTCTTTTAATATAAAAGCGTATAGCAGTGAACGTTATGAACGCACTACGCTGGTCAGCGGCGCGGTGAAAGTGAGTACACGAAACAACTCCATCAGCAAAGTGTTGCAGCCCGGTCAGCAGGCGGTAACAGGCACCGAACTCGTAATGCAAACCGCCGATATAGACGCGGTACTCGCCTGGAAAAACGGATTATTCATATTTCGAAGTGAACCACTCTCCGGTATCCTCGATGAATTAGCCAGGTGGTATAATGTCATCATCGTGCATGAGGAAGGGGTAGACCTGAATGCCCACTTTACCGGTAGGATCATCAGAAGTAAACAACTGAGTGAAATATTAGCATTCCTGGAAACAACCGGCAAAGTACGGTTTTTACAAGAAGGCCAGCTGTTAAGGGTTTTGCCCGGTCGCAAATAATAATTAGTCAACCATTAGATATAATTCCATGTAACCAAAATCAAAAAAAAACCGGGAATGCGGAAACATCCCCGGCTAATAATGCCAAACAACCTGTTTGTATTTGTGAAAAGGACACAGACAGGTATTGTCTAACTATTATGCTTAACAAAGTTATGAAAAAAAAAGCAAGCGCCGGGAATCCCCCGGACGACAAACAATTGCTGGTACTTATCTCCCGTACAATGCGACTTACCTTATTCCTCACACTGGCATGTATACTGCAGTTGCGCGCTGCCAGCTATTCCCAGGAAATTAAATTATCTGTGTCCCTGAAGGACGCGAAGATTTCCAGCCTGTTTAATTTTCTACAGCAAAAAAGTGATTACCAGTTTTTGTACAACGATGAAGATGTTCAAAAAATGCCGGCGATCAGCGTATCGATGCAGGACGCTACCATTGAGCAAATTCTGGAAACCAGCTTCAGCGGCCTGCCACTGGGTTTCCGCATCACCAATAAAACGGTGGTGGTATTTGAGGCACCCGCTAAACCAGTCGTGGTGCAGGAACACGTGATTGCCGGCGTTGTCAGAGATGAGGAAGGCAAGCCACTGGCTGGGGTTAGCGTAGGGTTGCTACATTCCGGCAACGGCACCCTCACGGATGAAAACGGCCGCTACAGTCTCCGACTCAAAGATGGCAACGGCACGCTGGTATTCTCTTTCATAGGATATCAGAAAAAAGAAGAAGTGATCCGCGGCAGAACAACGATCAATGTGGTACTGGGCACCAGTATTTCTGCCTTAAATAATGTAGTGGTAATCGGTTATGGCACCAAAAAACAGGTAAATGTGACCGGATCTGTTTCCAGCGTGAAAGGATCAGAACTGAAACAAAGTCCGTCTCCCAATTTATCCAACTCGCTGGCAGGCCGCATCACCGGTATCATCGCCAACAACCGCAGCGGTGAACCGGGTAATGATTATTCCAGTATCCTCATCCGCGGAAAAGGTACCCTCAATGATAACAGTCCACTGATCGTAATAGATGGCGTAGCCAATCGCGGTGCTTTCGAACGCCTCAACTCCGACGATATTGAAAGTATTACCGTGCTGAAAGATGCAGCCGCGGCTATTTACGGCGCACAGGCGGCCAACGGCGTTATCCTCGTTACCACCAAAAGAGGAAAGCCCGGCAAACCGGTGATCTCCTATAACGGCAGCTATGGCTTGTCGCAGCCTACCTATATTACCCAGCTGCTCAATGCCGGACAGTATGCTACCTACATGAATGAAAAATATGCGCGCTCCAATAAGCCCCTGCTTTTCACGGACGAGGATATACGAAAATATACAGATGGCAGCGATCCCCTTGGTCATCCCAATACAGACTGGTACCACGCCGTGATCAAAGATTATTCACCGCAAAATCGTCATGCCCTGTCGGTGAACGGCGGCAGCGATCGTGTAGACTATTTCATCTCTGGTGAATACCTTTACCAGGATGGTATCTATCATAATTCTGCTACCAATTTTCATCAATATAATTTACGGTCGAACGTAGGCGCGAGCATCACCAAAAACCTGAAAGTAGCCGTGGATGTTTCTGGACGTGTGGAAGACAGACACTATTCGAACTACAACAGCGGTACTATTTTCGGGGAAACATTATCTGCCTATCCTACCTTGCCGGACTATTATCCAAACGGATTACCTGGTCCCGGCCTGGCTGGTGGCCGTAACCCGGTGCTGATGGCAAGCGGCGCTACCGGTTACAATAAAGTAAAGGACTACTTTTTACAATCTAACTTTTCTTTCGATCTCAAATTGCCTTCCATTACCCCTGGTTTGTCCCTGAGTGGTTTGGCAGCGTTTGACTTCCAGTTTCATAACGATAAAACCTTCCTGAATAACTGGGATGCATTTCGGTATGACCCGGTGGCTAAAGTATATAACAACGTAAAGAATGAAGAGAAGCCCATGCAGCTCGACGAAGGCTTCCGAACCTATGCTAACAAAACGTATAACGTAAGACTGGCCTATGAAAGAAGGTTTCAGCTGCATGATGTCAGTGGATTTGTGGCCTATGAACAAAGTGAAGGATACAACGAAGGTATTACTGCTATGCGCAGGAATTTCCTGAGCGACCAGGTGGATCAGATTTCATTAGGTGCGGATAAAGACAAAGACAACAGCGGTTCCGCAGCGGCGGTATCCCGGCGGAATATATTTGGCCGTGTGAGCTATGGCTACGCAGATAAATATCTCGCAGAATTTATATTGAGATATGATGGCTCCTATAATTTCCCAAGAGACAGCAGATGGGGTACTTTCCCCGGCGTTTCGGTAGGCTGGCGTATTTCAGAAGAACCTTTCTTCAAGAATAACATTACGCTGATGGATCAGCTTAAAATAAAAGCTTCGTGGGGGAAATTAGGAAATGATAAAATTGATCCTTACCAATATCTCCTACAATATAATAAAGATAATGGTGTGTATTTTGGCAATGATCCGCAAAGAGTACAGGGTCTTTCTGCCGGTATTTCTCCTAATCCAAATATTACCTGGGAGGTAGCGGAAACAAAAAATATAGGATTTGAATCTTCTTTTCTCAAAGGACTGTTTACGCTGAACGCTGATTATTTTACTTCGCACCGTACGCATATCCTGGCGCCGCGGAATGCTTCTATCCCGGCATCCACAGGGCTTACAGGAAGTTTGCCTTCGGAAAATATCGGGATCGTAGACAAACACGGATTTGAAGTAGAGGCAGCACATCATTTCCGGGTGAATAAAGATTTCAGCTATAACATTGGTTTCAACTATACCTATGCACAAAACAAAGTAGTATTTAATGACGAG
>NZ_DATCVJ010000339.1:0-2571 GCF_036566945.1 Chitinophaga sp.
GGGCTGTTATTGACGACTGCAGTAATGACTGCGAGGGCAGACGAGCATCATGATGAGTTATGGTATACCCGGCCTGCTACAAAATGGGAGGCGGAAGCCTTGCCTATTGGCAATGGTAGAATGGGGGCTATGCTTTACGGCGGCATTAAAAGGGAAACGATACAATTTAATGAACAGAGTTTATGGAGTGGTGATAATAATTGGGACGGCGATTATCAGACAGGTGATCATGGTTTCGGTTCGTATCGCAATTTCGGTGAGTTTGCAATAAATTTTAGTCATGCCGATAGTGCCACCAGGTACCAACGTACCCTGAATATCCAAACCGGGGTTCATACTACTTTTTTTGAAGTAGACGGCATTCGTTTCAAACGGGAAGCTTTCGCGAGTCATCCCGACCAGGTAATTGTTTTCAGGTATACTGCCAGTAAAAAAGGGGCATTGTCCGGTAAGATTTCCATGCAATCAGCGCAGGGAGCTCTGAGCATTGCTGATGCACATGGATTGAGCTTTATGGGTGAAATGCCCAACCACCTGAAGTATACAGCCAGGCTTCAAATAGCCAGTGAAGGCGGCAGCGTTTCGGTGGTAAATGATTCACTGGTGTTTCAAAAATGCAATACAATTACTATTTACCTGGATGCACGCACCAATTACAAACCAGATTATAATTCGGGGTGGCGTGGCGTTGATCCTGAACCGCTGGTTAAACAGGAAATAGCTGCGGCTCAAAAAAATGGCTATCAAAAATTAATCGGTCGCCATACAAAGGATTTGACACGTCTTACAGCAGCAGCGGTTATTGACATTGGGGAAACAGCTGCAGATTTGCTTACATTACCTACCGATATCCGGTTGAAAAAATTTGCAGCCGGTGGTGCTGATCCGGACCTCGAGGAAACCATGTTTCAGTATGGCCGTTATCTGTTGGTCAGTTGTTCCCGTGTAGGAGGCTTGCCTGCTAATTTGCAGGGCTTGTGGAACAACAGCAATACGCCTGCCTGGGCAAGTGATTATCATAACAACATCAATATTCAAATGAATTACTGGGGGGTAGAATCGACTAATTTGTCTGACTGCCATTTGCCTTTAATTGATTTTATTAAGGCTTTTGAAGAGCCATGCCGCATTGCTACTCAAAAAGCTTTTGGAAAAAATGTACGTGGCTGGACGGCCCGCACCAGCCAGAGTATTTTTGGAGGAAATGGTTGGGAATGGAATATTCCATCCAGTGCATGGTACGCGCAGCATGTGTTTGAACATTGGGCTTTTACGATGGACAAAGCATATTTGCGTAATACCGCTTACCCTATTTTGAAAGAAGTTTGTGAATTTTGGGAAGATCGTCTAAAGAAAATGCCTGATGGAAAGTTGGTGGTACCCGATGGCTGGTCGCCGGAGCATGGTCCCAGGGAAGATGGCGTTATGCATGACCAGCAATTGGTGTGGGATCTTTTCCAAAATTACCTGGAGGCAGCAAAAGCACTGGGTATAGATACAGGGTATCAGATAAAAGTAGCAGATATGCAGGCCCATCTTGCGCCTAATAAAATAGGGAAATGGGGACAGTTACAGGAATGGCAGGAAGATAGGGATGATCCGGATGATCAGCACCGACATACCTCGCACTTATTTGCAGTTTATCCCGGACGCCAGATCAGTACCACACTTAGTCCCGAGCTGGCAAAAGCCGCTATCATTTCGCTGCGTAGCAGGAGCGGCAACTACGGAAAAAATATAAATACCCCCTTCACGGTGGAGTCGACTGTGGGAGACAGCCGCCGCTCGTGGACATGGCCCTGGCGTTGTGCGCTTTGGGCACGCCTGGGCGAAGGTGAAAAGGCGGGTATTATGTTGCGCGGATTGCTTACTTATAATACTTTACCTAATCTGTTTACCAATCATCCGCCATTTCAGCTGGATGGAAATTTTGGTATCAGTGGTGCCATCGCAGAAATGTTGTTGCAAAGCCATGCCGGCGAAATTCAGTTGCTACCAGGTATACCCTCCAGCTGGGCGGCTAAGGGATCTTTTAAGGGCCTGAAAGCCCGCGGCGGATATACCGTAGATTGCAGCTGGGAAAATGGAAAGGTGACAAAATATAAAATAAGCTCAGCGGAAAAAACGAAGGTGTGGGTGCGTGTAAATGAAAAGAGGACACTAATAGTAAGTGAAAAAGGATAAAGAACTCGTTCCTGCGTACTTATGTCCAAAAAAAACGGCGTTTCAGAATTATCTGAAACGCCGTTTTTTTTAAGGTGATGTATATTGCTACCAGCCCGGATTCTGTGCCAAATTCCCGCCTGGATATAACGCTATCTGCCCGCTTGGTATCGGCTGAAAATAATTTTTAGGATCGATAAATGTGCGTTGGGCCGTTGCCGTAGTATAGGGAGTAATGTATCCTTCAGCGTCCCGGAGCACTTTGCCATTGTCCGGCACTTTGGCGCCGCGCCAGATGTCCTTGTTGCTGGTATTCATATAGCTGCCTTTGGCCCAGCGCATGAGGTCCTGGAAGCGGAAGCCGTCGAATAATAATTCCGTGCGTCTTTCTCTTCTGATTTCCCAGAT
>NZ_DATCVJ010000340.1:0-5872 GCF_036566945.1 Chitinophaga sp.
CTGCCAATAAAACAGCCTTCTCCGTAGTCACGCAGGGTTTTTACCACCAGTTTATGTACAGCCAGAGAATGTCTGCGCCGGGTGCCAAAATCTGCAATGGTGATCCCCATTTGTTTGTACTTCTCAATTTTCTCCCGGGTAATGCGGATCACCTCCTCGTCAGCCACCCGCTGTTGTCCGGTGAGCTGGTAGTATAATTCACAGATGAGCGACATCAGTGGTACTTCCCATAGAATGGTCCGGTACCAATAGCCATCGGCATGTACTTCCAGTTCCTCTCCGTGTTGTGCAATATGCACTTCTGCCGGATTATAACGATAGCCCTGCAGGAAATCAAGATAGGTTGGGTCCAGGTAAGGGCAGGTGACAGCCAGGTACTGCTTTTCCTCCTCGCTGAGTTGCAGTTGCTGCATGTTATCTACTGCTTTTCTCAAGGCTTCGGCAAAACCCGGCGGAAAGGAATGATGACCGCGGTTAATAAAAGTATAACGGGCACGCGCCTTCGGAAATAATTTTATCACCCCATGTTGCATGGTGAATTTATAGAAATCATTATCGAGGATCGATGTCAGGATCATTATTTGCTGTTTAGATTCACAATAAAATTATATTTTCGCGCTTAACCATATTGTTAGTTACCATGCAGCAGATTAAAGTAAAGTGGCCCCTTAACCCACACGAAACCGTTTTGTACAAAGTAAACGCAGTTTATCTTAAAAGTAAATGGCAGGCAAAACAAGGCGCCATCTGTATCACCAATGAAAGGATTGTGTTTGAAACAAAGCCGATGATGATGTTTATGTTATTTGGTGTTATTGGCTGGTTGCTCGCCAGGAACAAAAAGACCAACGAGTTCCAGTTGTCAGATATTACCAATTTTCAAAGAGGAAAACAGGGATTCAACAAAAAGATCGCTGAATTCGAATTGATCGATGGCAGTCGTTATCGTTTTGGGCTGACGGGTAAATGGGAAGATTTTGATCTCGCTTACCAGAAAGCAATATTGGATGTACAGCCGCTTTTCAGCGTACAATAACTGTTCAAAGTTTAGTGCCACAATATTTACAATAGTCCGCATTGGTGTCGTGTCCTTCACGCATGCAATGCGGACAAATTCTGTGATCTACTTCTTCCTTATTGCGTATCCTGCTCATTTCTACCGTTACAATCCCTGTGGGCACGGCAATAATAGCATATCCCATAATCATAATAACAGCGGAGAATGTTTGTCCCAGTGGGGTAATAGGGGCTATATCTCCATAACCAACGGTGGTTAAGGTCACTACTGCCCAGTATACACTCACCGGAATACTGGTGAAGCCGGAATTATGGTCGGACTCTATTACGTACATGATAGCGCCCAGCACCACTGTGAGCAAGCCGATAAAGAACAGAAACACAAATATTTTTCTTTTGCTTTTTTCGAGTGCCAGCGATAACTGTTTACTTTCATTGAGGAAGGGTACCAGTTTAAAGATCCTGAAAATACGCATCAGGCGTAAGATCCGGATGGTAAGCAGAAAATGGGCACCTCCATAAAATGCTTCCACATAGGTGGGCAGGATGCAAAGCAGATCTACAACACCGTAAAAACTACCAATATAGGCTTTGGGGCGATAACTGCACCATACGCGGAACAGGTATTCAATAGTGAAGATGATGGTAAATACCCATTCCAGTAAATGAAAAAGATCTCCGTATTTTTCCTGCAAGGGAACTACGCTTTCCATCATTACTACCGCCACGCTGATCAGTATGGCTATGAGCAGCAGGATGTCAAATACTCTCCCTGCGGGCGTGTCAGCCTCAAAGATGATGCTGTGCCACTTTTCCTGAAAGGGACTTAGTTGCCGCTTCGAATTGTTAGTCATCCTGCTGAGTTATGTTGTTTAAACAAAAAATGGTTTATTTATGTTTAGTGAAAAATTATTATCTGCGTAATTAGTGGAGGGTGCAACCATTTTTATCTTTGTGTACTCCACCCATCGTATATTAATTAATCCTTTAACCATATTATGGCGAAACCTGACATCAGTGCCAAACTGCGCATGAACATTGCGAGCGCAGTCGTTAGAACACATACGGCGTACCGGCTTAGACTATTGAATGTTTTTATGCAGGCAGGCCTGGATATTACACCAGACATGTATTTTATCCTGCGTTTCCTCTGGGGGGAGCAGGATGGCAGCCGTCAACAGGAACTGGCTGACAAAACAGGCAAAGATAAAGCCAGTCTGACCAAGTTACTGGACAATCTCGAAAAGCGTCACCTGGTGAAGCGTATCGCGGACGAAAAGGATGGCAGGAGTAAACGTATCTGGCTGACAGCCGCAGGAAAGAAGTTAAAGGAAAAAGTATACCCGTTGGCGTTATCTGTAGTAGAAATGGCAGAAAGAGGACTCACCAAAAGTGATCTGCAACAGGCGCAGGGGGTATTGGAGTGTATTTATAATAATATAAAAAGATGATCATCGAAGCTTTTCCTATCTTTAGATTATGCTTACCAGTATATTGATTAACTTATTTGAGCGGGATCTCAGTAAACTGGAACAGGAGATCGCCGCCTATGAAACATCCGCCGCTATATGGCGGGTTCCTCCCGGTATTACCAACGCTGCAGGGAATCTCTGTTTGCACCTGTGTGGTAATCTGCAACATTTTGTGGGGGCTGTATTGGGAAAAACGGGATATGTGCGTAACAGGGAGCTGGAATTCAGCGATAAGAATGTGCCCACGGAAGACTTACTGGTGTTGATCAGCAGTACACGACGTATAATCCTTACCGTTATTGCCGGTTTGACCGAAGAAGATCTGGAGAAAATTTATCCGGAGAAGGTTTTTTTTGATACCATGAGTACCGGGCATTTCCTGGTGCATCTGAGTACCCATCTAAGTTATCATCTCGGGCAGATAAATTATCATCGTCGTTTAACCCAGTAGTTATTTCATGAGTGCCGTTCTGCAGAATTTTATTAAAGTATATCAACAGCTGAAATACTTTATATGGCCCTATGTGGCTATTGTGTTTTGTGTGCTGTTTATCCGGTTGTTTCTCATTACCCGGGCGGATGCTTACTTCTATATTAATCGTTTACATACCCCGGCGGGCGACTGGCTCTTTCCTTATATTACGCAGCTGGGAAGTGCGTCGGCAGCGGTGTTGATTTCCTTGCTGTTGTTGGTTTTAAGGAAACGGATGGGTATTGTGATGGCTACGTCGTACCTGTTTACTGCCGCCGTAAGCTTCACGCTAAAGGCCATAGTAGGCTTTCCCCGCCCACACCGTTATTTTGCAGATCGTTTACATGACATCTACTTTGTGCCTGGTGTAGCCGTACTTGATAATTTCAGGAGTTTTCCATCCGGCCACAGTGTGTGTGCATTTACTGCTGCCACTGTGCTGGCCTATTACACCAAAAATAAGTACTGGTCTTTTTTATACCTCGCGCTGGCCATGCTGGTGGCTTATTCCCGTATGTATATGAGTCAGCATTTCCTGGAAGATGTCACAGCCGGATCTTTGCTCGGGGTATTTTTTACGATGGTATGGCTTGGTTTCTTTGGTCGTAAGGAAGAACAGCTTTCAGGACAGTAGATCTTTTTTCTGCTCAATTTCCTGTAACAGGGAATCCTGGTGTTGTTTCAGCATATCGCTATATAACCGGGCCGGGTTAGCCGGTTCGGGTACTTTTTCCTTATACCATGCTGGTGTGGGGGTATACCTTGCCCAGAGTATTTCATAGCCGATATAGATCTGGTATTTGCCTTCCCTTACATTATCCGTGTGTCCCAGCCGCCTTTCTTCACCGGGGGCCAGGTTTTCAATCAGGCGTGCCTGATGGGTAGTGCCCATGGTGGTGGTAATCACCTGGTCGATGGCTACAGTCATAAATCTTTTGTCAGACAGGTTCTTCACACTGCGTAAATATTTGGACACACTGAAAACGCTGTTGGACACGCCTACTATTCTGGCAGCTTGCATGGCGTCTTCTCCCGCAACAGGCTTTAATTTCTTTTCTTTAAAATTAGCAGTGCGGAAGCTTTGCGTTCTGAAGTGGATATACCACAACATAAAAAAGAAGAAAATAATTACCGGAACATACATAAGTAACAGCTTTTGAGGACGGGATTGTTAAAACATGGAATTGTTGTTTCTTAAAATAATAAACCATACCAGGTCATCAGGATTTTAATTATCATTTTGATAGTGTGAAAATAACGGGAATCATGCATGGTAGTGTAAATCCGATGTTAAAAAAGGTAAGTTTATTTTACCTCTTCACAGATGCTTTTCATAAAAATGAACAATTTTCTCGGACGTTAACAATTAAATCACAAAATTTCTCGATAGAAACCTGCAACTTTGCCCCATTGCCAAAAACAGGTGTTTGTAACCAGGTCAACTTTAGGGGTTAACCCCCATATATTCTTTGCTTAATATTCCCCAAATTTTTATAATATACTTACGTCTGGCAGGTACCTGCCAATGAGCTCATCCATTTACTGGTATGAGATAATTTTATCATGTTCGGGTATTAGCGGGGGAAAAAGATAAAACTAAGTCCGGTGCTGTGGTATTGGGGATTATAAAAGGGCATAACAATTTTGTTAGCCTTATGGGCGTCATCCTTAAATAATTTCCGCTGGATCCAGGGATACATCCAGTAGGCTGCCTTCGTGCTTAATATACCTATTCCTGCGCCAGCCACTACATCACTCAGCCAGTGTTTATTATTGTACATCCGCAGGGCGCCGGTTACCGTAGCCGCGGTATATCCTGCAACGCCATACCAGGGCGACACATCTTTGTATTCCTGACGGAGGAATTCTGCTGACGCAAAGGCGGTAGCCGTATGACCCGAAGGGAAAGAGAGGAAATCCGATCCATCCGGCCGCTCTTCATGCGACCAGTGTTTGATGCCTTCTACACTACCTGCGGTGATAATAGCCGAGATACCCAGGATAATGCTCCGGTCACGAAAATTGTGTTTACCATGTATTCCAGCGGCATTCAGGATATATACAGCGGCCACCGGGGAATATTGGAGGTAGTTATCGATATGCGTCCGGAATTGTGGATGATCCTCTTTCAGTTCCGCTTTGGTCGTGGAGTTGAGGTCCCGCAGCGTTGGATTATTGAGGGCAATGAGGCCATAACCGATCATCGCCACAGGAACAGCAATGCCTGCCACCGTGGTGTGAAATGCGGAAGGTTGTGTTTGGGCAAGACCGAATTTCGGGACCGCCGTTATAATATGGATGGAATCTTTTCCGGAAGGCAGGGAATCAGTATCCTGTGCTACTACTGTATGGCAGGTGAAGGCGCCCAACGCCAGTCCTGCCGAGAATATTATTTTCTTCATGCATCACTCCTTAATCGGTCAAATATATACGCCAATTCTGGAGGAATTCTGAATCTGTCTACTCGCCGCCACGATCCACCTTCGGCAGGATCATTTCAGCGGTGTGCCTGGTATACCTGTTATGGAAGATAAAGGTAATCAGGAGTCCCAGCAGACAGCCGGCCAATACGGAAAGGATTCTTTCTACAGCAGTATCCCACAGATGCGCGCCGGCTTCATGGGTCATTACGATAATGGTAGCTGCCAGTGCTGTACGGGTGGCGGGCTCCAGGTGAAGCAGATTACAGATGATTACTGTAATGAATACTGCCGTACACATCATCAGGATCATGTTGGGGTGCAACAGAATTAAAAGAAATCCGGAAATGCCACCTACTATATTGGCTTTAATCCGTGTAACCGCTAACGTTACTGCATCTGATCCATCAGGAGATAGTACCAACATCACAGAGATTAATACCCAGATGATGTCTTTATAATTAAAAGCCCACGACAGGCCAAGTACTACC
>NZ_DATCVJ010000341.1:0-7683 GCF_036566945.1 Chitinophaga sp.
AAAAAGCAATATTCTTCGGCGCCTTGGGCTGGCTGTTATCTATAATGTGAATGCCCTCGTAGGGCTCCGACACAAAAATATATTGATCTTTTGTATAGATCTTACCCGTTACTCCAAGCGCTTTGGGTGGCTCAGATTTAGCGGTTGCCAGATAGTCCTTTACTGACATGAAAACAGGCGTATATATTTTTGTAAATACGGTTTTGCTGCACTGATCCTTTACACAGCCACTTAGGGCCCATACCATCATTGCCGTAAGGGAGAACTTAAGTATAGTAGAAATATGCATAAGGGGAGGGGGTTTTAGTGTTAAACGGACACCACAAAACAAATGTTACAGCCCTGCTGATGGGGATCTGAGCTTGAGAAGTTTAATACCCTGGTATGAACATTATGGAAGCTGGGAATGTTACTACAAACGGATGTAATAATCAATTATAGTGATGTATCTTACGTAAGTCATTTCTTTTCAATAGAAGTAGTACCAACCCGGAGGGATATAAAACTTTATAACAGATAACTTATGAAAATCAAAGCAATTGTAACCGGGGCCACCGGCATGGTAGGGGAAGGGGTATTGCTGGAGTGCCTGCAACATCCGGATGTAGAACAGGTGCTGGTCATCAATCGAAAGCCGGGAGGGATATCACATCCCAAACTGCAGGAAATTATCCATACTGATTTTTTTAACCTGTCACCTATTGAATCACAACTGTCAGGTTACAATGCCTGCTTTTTTTGCCTGGGCACCTCTTCTGTAGGCATCAGCAAAGAAGTATATCAACATATTACCTACGACCTGACCATGAGCGTAGCCAATGTGCTGGCAAAGCTCAGTCCGGATATGACCTTTTGCTATGTTACCGGCGCCGGTACTGATAGCAGCGAAAAAGGTAGTGTGGCTTGGGCCCGCGTAAAAGGCGCTACCGAAAATGCACTGATGCGCCTGTTCCGGCAGTCGTATATGTTTCGCCCTGCCTTTATGAAAGCGAGCCCGGGACAGAAAAATTTAAAGTCGTACTATAAATACTTTGCCTGGCTGTATCCTATTGGTCGTAGTCTTTACCCTGCAGGATTTTGTACCCTGAAAGAAGTAGGACTGGCCATGATAAAGGTAGCTGAAAACGGCTATCACCAAAGAATTATAAATGTGAAAGATATTGTGGAGCTGGCAAAATCCTGATACCGCCGGCAGCTCAAAAAATATGCCGGAGGCCCGCTATGCCAGCAATACGCATAGGACAAGCCTCCGGGATAATTTATTTTGAATAATGGCGTATATACCTTACCGTTAGTTACTTATCCCTTTCTCTTTTTTCAGTATAAAAATTTCTTCTACCGCTTTTTTATAACCACCTGCTGCTTTAAAAGAATCACTGATCTTTCGGATGCCCTGAAGATAGCTGGGATCATTGCATACTTTTTCTGTTGCTGCGGTGAGTACTTCGGCCGTAAGCTTGCTGGCATCCAGCACAATCGTAGCGCCGAGTGCAGCTGCTTTTTCTGCGAGTGCAGGTTGATCAGCTCCCAGCGGGATGGCCACAAACGGTGTGTTGCTGTATATTAAATCGCTGATACTATTCATCCCCGCATGCGTGATGGCTACATCGGCATAGGCTAAAATGGCGGATTGCGGTACATAATCCCGGACAATAAAATTGGTGGGAATATCATAGCCCGTAAGATCCACCTGGTACGCTGCCATTACTACCACCACCTCCTGATCTGCAAAGCTTTTGAAGAAAATAGGATAGAGCGCATGATTGTAATTGCTAAAGATCGTTCCCAGTGAAATATAGATCACCTTCTTATTTTGTAACCGCTCAAAAGGAAAGTCCATATTTTCTTTTCTCGCATAAATAGGAGGACCTACGAATTTAAAACTGTCATCAAAGAAATCCAGGTCTGGTGTGAAATATTTGGAAGTATATACCAGGTTGATATCTCCGGTATTGTAAATCATCTCCAGGAAATTTTTCGGTAAACTCACGCCATAAGTAGCATAGAGCTTTTGAGCGGCAGCTTCATAAGCGTTGAACATCGCCTCCATACCCGGAAAGGCTTCGTGAGACTGATTCATTTCTTCCAAAAAATCCTTTAAACCTGCAAAGATAGCCAAAGAAGATATGGTAGGAATATTCAGTAACGGTGATATCACTTTTGTAAAAGGAAAAGCAGCAGAGTGAATAAGGTAATCAAATCGAATGTCTTTGATCTGATCCAGGATATCGGCTACAATAGTATCGGCCTGTGAAAGCGCCAGCAGCATAGGATCATCCCCTTCCTCCGTATCCATTTTAAAAATATTCAGGTCGGCGGAATAGGCATGAAATTCCGCGCCTGTAGCAAGGATCTTTTCTTTAAACTCATCGGAAGCAAAATAAATAACTTCCTCGCCCTGCGCTACCAGCTCGCTCACCAATCCTAAGGTGGGATTGATATGCCCATGGGAAGGGACACCTAAAAAAAGCACTGTTGACATATGTAATATGTTAATTGGTTAGTAAGGTAGACGAACCAGTTGCTTTTTTATTTTAGGAAGATGTATAAAAGAGTAGTCATTCCCGCTAAAACGGGCGGCCTACCAGTGCTTCTCTTTACTACACCAGCTGTTCATTTTCTGCTGCAGCAATTGCTTTACCAGCGCCACCGATTGCGCGAATCGTTCTTCCCAGTTGCCCATAATTTCTGTATAAGGGACCTGGTATTTATCCAGGATGCGGCGGTGCGACTGGTCCAGCAAATTTCTTTCTGCCTCACTCAAACGTGTTCCGTCCTGCACATAGGGCACATCATTATTGAGATAAAGATATAGGTCTGCTTTATTTGCCTGCCAGGTGGCGGCGTCTATTTGCAGCGTTTCTCCAAAGGCATATTCGCCGTAAGACAAAGTAATATAAATATCCGTATCAATGATCAGCAGCGGGCTATGACCTGTTGCCATCCGCCGGATATTTTCAGCATGTGCATTGGCAATCAGGTAAAGATCAGGCAGACCGAAATTATTGGAATCGGCTACAATATCACGCGCCGCTTCCATCACAGCGCCGGCTTTAAAATGTTCGGCGAGCTTTGCTGTCAGCGTGGTTTTGCCTGTGGATTCTGTGCCCAGCAATACTACTTTTGTCACTAAAGATGCTTTTACGCTATCGGGCAAATATGCCCAGTTGTTGAACAAATTAGTTCTTATATGGGTGGCAGATACCGGATACAAATCCTTTTTCAGGTTAAACGGAATATGCCGGATGCCCATGAACTCCGCCACCAGATCACCATAAGGTTCGGCAGTGACCACTATATTATAATCCGGGAAAAACTGTTTAAACTGCTCCGCCCATATAGCCGATATCGTAACCGAGGTTTCGGAGGTATTGGGCAGCAGCTGTTCATCGTATTCATACGTTCGGATTTCTATATGCGGGATATGCCGGAAAGTATCTTCCAGCCAGGACTGGCGGATGGCGGCAGGTAGGGGCTCCTGGTCACTGCAACAAATCAGTACGGTTAAAAAATCACAGGCAGACAAAGCAAAGTTAATCATCGCCTCATGTCCCTTATGAAAAGGCATAAACTTTCCAAACACAAATGCTTTATTCATACGCAAGTTTAATCTAAAAACTATATTTAAAAGCTACATACACGTTCCGTGGCGCCTGCACAAAATATTGCCGCGTACCATCTGCGGCCACTGTTCCGTTGTTGTAATACTTTGTATTGCTGATGTTATTGACAAACAGTGAAACCGTATAACGGTGAAGGATATACTGTATTCTTGCATTCAGTAGTACATACCCTTTGATGCTCGCATCGTTGGCGAAGTTAATGTAAGACGCGCTTTGATACCTTCCGTTTACCGCCAGCAATAGGTTTTTGCAGCGATACGCCACTTCCTGGTTAATAAGAAATGCCGGCGTTAAAATAGGACGGAAAGTAGTGGTGGTTTCTTTTATACGGCTGTAATTAAAAGCCGAATTATTGCTGAAACTAAATGCCGTACTTAACCGGTAGGTTGCTTGTAGTTCTATCCCTGTTCTGAAACTGCGATCTACCGTATTGGTCAGCAGTAACCCATTAGGGCCCAGCTGTCCGTTCAACACAATTTCGTTTCTGAAATTCATATAGTAGCCGTTCAGTTGCAACGCCAACCGGCGTTGATGGAAGCGGATGCCCAATTCATGATCTACCACCCATTCCGGATCACGGTTCAGCAGCAGCATTTTGCCGCTGCTATCTGCCGGCAGGTCATCGTTGCCGCCAAAGATATCATTCCGCGTAGGTTCACGACCGGTTTTGCCAATGCTGTAATAAATATTTGTCTGATGGTTCAGCGCATAACTCACGCCTGCTTTAGGATTGATGAAGTGCCAGTTCATCTGTTCAAAAGGCACACTTCCTTTATAGTTAAAGGAAGAAAACCGGTATTGCAGATCGGCATACAAAGAGACCTGATGCCAGTTGTATTCTATTTTGCTGAAGGCGTTAACTTCATTTTTATAACCGTCATTTTTATACAATTCCCCCAACAGCTGATCGGTGCCCACATGCTGCCGGGTGTAAATATTGCCATGGATACCGCTGGTCCATTTCACATGCTCGTACGTGAGTGCGTAGTTACTGAAGAAGCCGGAGAAATGAGAGCGGAATCCATAGTGGAATAAATCGCCGTCCGGAGGTAATGCCAGGTAATTATTGACATCGAAATCGTAGCCACCTTTCAGAAACGTATAATAAAGACTGGAAGTAAGCGTGCCATGCGTAGTCGGCTGCCAGATGTGTTGCAGCTGTATTAACCCCTGGAAGAACTGATCTTTCTCCGCTTTGGTATTAGCGTTGGCGCGACGGTTTTTCGCAATCAGCGAATCCGCTACGGGGAGCCAGGCCATGCCGTTTTGCTGATGGCCAGCCATAACATTCATCTTCCAGGTACTTTTCTTATAGAACAATCCTCCGCTGATAAAAACAGATTGGGAGTTATTGAAAGCATGATCTTTATAGCCATCGGTGTATACCTGCGATGCCCTGACGTATAATGCTTTCCTGTTTTTGAGACCACTTTTGTATTCCCCGAAAACCCGGAAGCTGTTATAGGAGCCATAACCTATGCCCAGCGTGGCGCCGGCGGCGTCGCTTAAATCCGGCGAAAACAGTTGCATACTGCCGGCATAACTGGCCGCCCCGTTTTTGGAGGTGCCCACACCCCGCTGAATCTGTATTTTGCTAATCGAGTTCAGGATATCCGGATAGTTGGAAAAGTAGGCGCCCTGGTCTTCCGGCTCATTCAGTGGCATGCCATCCAGCGTAGTGTTGACTCTTGTTTGATCCATCCCGCGTAAACGGTAATAGGAGTATCCCTGCTGGTTGCCGGCGTCAGAATACACCGTGATAGCCGGTGTTTCAGACAAAAGAAAAGAAGGTTCCTGCCCGGTATTTTTCTCCCGCAATACCTTCATATCCATATCCTGGTAGGTGACCGGTGTGGCTTTATTTGCCCGATAGCTGATGATGACTGCTTCCAAATGCCGGCTGCTGTCTTTTTGGGGCGTTAAGGTATCTTGTGCGTGAGCTAACAAACCAAACATCAGGGGAACAAGGGTTACTAAAAAATTTCGCTTCATACAGTGTGCTAAAATGTCCCCGGTTATTAACCACACGGCTATACGTAATTGGTGTATTATAGCGATGATGGCCTGTCACACAGGGAAAGTATAATTAGTGTAATAATTACACAAATATATTGACCTATTCTGAAACTAAGCTAACACGTTTGTGTTAGTTTTGATATCGTAGGTCCATTGGCGTATCCTTAAATAAACCCAACAAAGCATTATAAAACCAGCTTCAAATATTTATCTTTATAGCTTTCTTCATCAAATACGAACATGGACATGAATAAGAAATGTATTATCGCTGGTCTGGTATGCTGTATGGGACTGGGGTTGGTGAATACTACCCAGGTAATGGGACAGGTGTCAGCTATTAAGACAGAGACGGTTAATGGTGGCTCGCTGGTAGGACGCTGGGATATTAAAGTTAATGAAAATGGTGCCGATAGGCCTTCCTGGCTGGAAGTGGAACTTTCCGGTTTCAGTACACTGGTAGGTCGTTTTGTGAGCACTGGTGGAAGTGCCAGACCTATCTCTAAAGTAAACTTCGATAATGGCAAGTTTAGTTTCGCCATCCCGCCACAATGGGAAAAAGAAGACCGCGATCTGACCCTGGAAGGAAATGTAACTGCTTCCGGCATCAGCGGTAGTATCCATACCAGTGATGGTCAAACTTATTCATTTACCGGCGTAAAAGCGCCCGATATGAAGCGTACATCGGCGCCCGTGTGGGGTAAGCCGGTGAAATTGTTCAACGGCAAAGACCTGAGCGGCTGGAAAGCATTAGGTGAAAACCAGTGGATCGTAAAAGATGGTATCCTGAGCAGCCCGCATTCAGGTGCTAACCTGATCTCCGAACAAAAGTTCAAAGATTTTAAACTGCATGTGGAATTCCGCTATCAGAAAGGCAGCAATAGCGGCGTTTATCTGAGAGGCCGTTATGAAACACAGATCATCGATAATCCTAAGACCGACCATCCCAACAGCCACCTGTTTGGAGGGGTATATGGTTTCCTGGTGCCTAATGAAATGGCAGTAGGCGTACCCGGCGAATGGCAGACGTTTGACATCACGCTGGTAGGCCGTATTGTAACGGTGATTGCCAACGGTAAAAACATCATCTGCAGCCAGGAAATTCCAGGTATCACCGGCGGTGCGCTGGACTGCAATGAAGATGAACCAGGCCCTATCTACTTCCAGGGCGACCATGGACCTATTGAGTTCAGAAACATTACCATTACGCCTGCAAAATAGAAAGAACGCAATAGCGGCCATCTCTCTAAAAAATAATAAAAAACGTGATACTGTTCTCCGGAATGTATCACGTTTTTTTATTTTACCGGAAGATGAAAATATTCATTTGAAAGAGTAGCTTTAAGCTATTCGCGTATCATATGCTATTCCCTTATGAAAAACACTATTTGCCAACGCACCCTTTTTACCACTGTTTTATTACTGGCTGTCAGCACAGCTTTGCCCGCACAGCAGCCATGGGTATCACTATCAGCCAAAGGAAGACTGGTGTATGATACCACAGCCCGGGGAGATAAAATAATGGATTTCTCTTATGCCGGTTACAAAGGAGGTGGTGTGAAGATTCCGCAGGTACCTGTGAAAATTTCCCTGCAACCCCTTGCCGGCGATAATTCCGCTGCTATTCAGGCGGCCATCGATAACGTAGGCGCGTTACCGTTGGTCAATGGCTGGAGAGGCACCGTTTTACTAGGCCCCGGTACCTGGCAATGCGATAAAACCATTACCATTCAAAACAGTGGCGTGGTGCTGACAGGCAGTGGCAACAGGGAAAACGGCACCATACTGCAGTTGTCGGGCGCGCCACATGTAGGCGTAAGCATCAAAGGTAAACCTGTATACCTGGCATCAGGGCCCGCCGCTACTATAACAGACGCTTATGTGCCCGCAGGCGCTATGCAGTTACACGTGAATAATCCAGGCGCTTTTCGCGCAGGCGATACCATTCGTATATCCAAACCCGTTACCCCGCAGTGGGTGAAATTTATGGGCATGGATGACCTGGTACGCGATGGTAAAAGTCAAACGTGGATCAACGGGGAGATTA
>NZ_DATCVJ010000342.1:0-6352 GCF_036566945.1 Chitinophaga sp.
TGCTGAAACGCATGAAAGGAGAAGCTTATTTCCTGCGCGCCTTCTACTACTTCCGGTTAGTGGTCAACTTTGGAGATATCCCCTTGATGATCCCAGAAAAAAATCTGACAGACAATACCGTACGTACACCGGTGGCGCAGGTATATGAGCAAATAGAAAGTGACCTGACACAAGCCATGAGTATGCTGCCTGCCAGCTATGATGCGGACAATTATCAGCGGGCCACTACCGGCGCTGCACATGCGCTGCTGGCCAAGACATACCTGTACCGGCAGCGTTGGCAGGATTGTTTGAACCAGATAGCTGAGGTAGAAAAAGGCAGCTATGCATTGCTGGATAAATTTGAAGATAATTTTAACGGTGTTGGAGAGAAGGCAGGTGAAATCATTTTTGCGGCGCGTCATGATGCCGGCAAAACACCTTCTCAAGGATCTGTGCTGAATGCGGTATTTGCACCACAGGGCAAAGGCTGGGGGTTTGAAATCCCTACGAAAGACCTGGCAGATGCCTTTGAAGCAGGCGATCCGCGCCGCGCTGCCACCATTTTCCAGGCAGGCGACAAATACCTCGATGGTACCAACTATGATCCGGCCTGGTCACCGGTAACCGGCTATAATGTGCGCAAATTTATGAGTAATGTAAACCCGATCGATGATGGTGGTACCGACTTTATATACATCCGTCTCGGTGAGGTAGTGTTGTGGAAAGCAGAATGTCATGCTAACCTTGGTGCATTAGCCGATGCACGCACCGACCTCGAAAGAATCCGGGCACGGGCACGCAAGTACGCTGCTAATCCTGCTACTGCATTGCCTCCTGTAACAACAGATAATAAAGCAGCACTTCTTGCAGCCATTCAACATGAAAGAAGAGTAGAGCTGGCCCTGGAAGGACATCGTTATTATGACCTGGTACGATGGAATCTGGCGCAAATGGTGCTGGTGAAAGCTGCAGACGCCGACCCGTTAAAAGGCTATAAAGATTATGGCAATGGCTGGCAGCCACTCAATAAGCTGCTGCCTATTCCGCAGCGCGAAGCCGATCTGTTGAAGTTACCACAGAACACAGGATATTAAAATACACCCAGCAAAGCATTCATACGGAACCCTGCCTGTTGTTTCACAAGGCGCAGTAAGCGCCTTATGAAACAACAGTAACATCATTAAGCCATTTAACATGAAACCAGTCATTGCCAACCGTTTTGTCGAAAATCCATTGCTAAGGCCGGCAGATGTGCGGCCGAGCAGGCCGGGCCTGGAAGTAGCCTGCTTACTGAACCCGGGTGTTTTCGAATTTGACAATAAGATATGGCTCATTATCCGTGTAGCGGAAAGGCCAAAGCAACAGCCCGATTTTATTTCTTTTCCGATTCTGCGAATTGGTGGTATTGAAATTATGGAGATCGCCATCAATGATCCGCATCTGAACGCCACCGACGCGCGGATACTGCGTTACAAGGGTAACGATTACCTGACAACGTTATCGCACCTACGGCTTTTTTGCAGCGATGATGGTATTCATTTCCGGGAAGCGGAAGGCTATCCGCAACTGCATGGAGAAGGACCACTGGAGACATTTGGCCTGGAAGACTGCCGGGTAACAAAAATAGCAGACCTCTATTATCTCACCTTCACTGCGGTATCGCCCAATGGTGTAGGCGTGGGCATGCGCACCACGCGCGACTGGAAAATTTTCTCGGATCAGGGTATGATCATCCCGCCGCATAATAAGGACTGCGCGCTGTTTGATGAAAAAATAAACGGTCTTTACTATGCCCTGCACCGGCCCAGCAGCGTGGACCTGGGCGGCAACTACATCTGGCTGGCACAATCGCCGGACGGGGTGCACTGGGGCAAACATCGGTGCCTCATTAAAACGCGGGCAGGGCATTGGGACAGCGCACGGGTGGGTGCAGGCGCGGCGCCGGTTAAAACAAAGGAAGGATGGCTGGAAATTTACCATGGCGCCAATGAAAAACATGAATACGGATTAGGGGCACTGCTGCTGGATTTGCACGACCCTTCTATTGTGCTGGCGCGTAGCGATGCGCCTATTATGTTCCCGGAAGCACCTTATGAACTCACCGGCTTTTTTGGGCAGGTAGTTTTTACCAACGGGCATATCGTGAAAGGTGATGAACTCACCGTCTATTATGGCGCAGCTGATGAAGTGGTATGCGCCGCCCGGTTTTCCATCGGGGAAATACTTTCATCCTTAAAACGGTAAAACTTATGTTCAGCAAGCTTTCTGCAGAAATAAAACATTTCAACCAGCAGCCGCATGATTTCCGCATCCTCGTACTCACCAATATGATTTATGCGTTGGTGTTGCCCGTGATAGACATTTTTGTAGCGGCCTATGTGATGCGTAACTCCAATGACCCTACGAAAGTAGTCATCTATCAGCTTACCATTTATACGGGGATACCACTTACTTTTTTAATCAACGGATTTTTGTTGAACCGGTTCAGTATTAAAACATTGTATTCCGCTGGTATGTTGCTGAGTGGTGTATCCATGATTGTGATGATGTCGTTGAAAACACTGGACCTCACCGGCATTGGTATAGCGGGCATTATTATGGGCATGTCTTTCGGTTTTTACTGGGCCAACCGCGACTACCTTGCGTTATCCATCACCAATGATCAGAACCGCAATTATTACTACGGCCTGGAAACATTTTTTTATACCATCATTGCCGTTGTTATTCCTATTTGTATCGGCTGGTTTATAGAATCCGGTGGTGAAATGAATGTGAATAACGCCTATCGTATCATCACGGGGCTGGTATTTGTGATTACTGTTTTTGCCTCCATAGTTTGTTTCCGTGGCCATTTCCGTAATCCGGATCAGAAAACATTTATCTACCTGCGTTTTCATCCGTACTGGCGGAAGTTATTGATGCTGGCCTCTTTGAAGGGACTGGCACAAGGCTATCTTGTTACCGCTCCCGCTATGCTGATTATGTTACTGCTGGGAAAAGAAGGAGCATTAGGTACGGCACAATCGGTAGGCGCTATCATGGCGGCGGTGCTGATGTATATTATTGGCAGGGCTGCAAAGCCGGAACACCGGTTGCTTATTTTTGCCGGTGGCCTGGTATGTTTTGCCCTGGCGGCTATTTTCAACGGCGCCTTTTACAATGCCACAGGGGTGGTCATCTTTATGCTGTTTTTGCTGGTAGCAAAACCATTGCTCGATATGGCTTATTTTCCTATTCAGTTTAGTGTGATTGACATTCTTTCTAAAAAAGAAAAACGCAATGAATATGCTTATATTTTGAATCATGAAGTAGGACTGTATGCCGGCCGTTTCCTCGGCGCAGGTACTTTTATTTTCCTGGCCTATTATTTCTCCACCGAGGTGGCGTTGCGTTATGCCATCATCATTATTGCCGTGCTACAACTCCTTTCCATTGTGGTAGGTAAAAGTATTATCAAAGAAGGAAAGGCGCTGATAAAAGAAACGAAAGAAAAAACATCTGTAGTGATATAAATTGTATGAGCATGGTAAAATTGATAACAACGGGATTAGTATGCTGCCTGATATGGATGGCCTGTAAAATGCCCGCGCCACAGCCGGTGGTGCAACAACACCTGACTCGCCTGGACTCCATGGCCGATGTGCCACAGCCCTTACAAATTATAGACTGGTATGCCCTGGCCCGGCAGTTCGACAGTACCGCCTACAACTTCAATACGACAGGGCCTCACTGGCCGTTGGTATGGTGGGACAGCAGCCGTCATAATTTTGATCAGCCTGTTGTGGGGCTGTATACCGCCATGGATGATCAGCGGCAGGGACCTGCGCATCATAAAGGGATCTTTCACGAGGCACTGGCTACTATGGGCGCCACACTCGGTGCCACCCTGGTAGGGGTAGATAAAAGTCGGCAACAGGGATTGAACTATGTGGCTATGGTAAAAAATTATTTCAACCGGGAAACGGGATGGGATATTATGATGAATAATACCTGTCCGGAGGTAGCACAGCTGGGTGGCGGCTATGGCCGGGACTGGTGGTATGATGTATATCCCAATGTGCTTTTTTACGGCATCTATGATCATTATCCGGCCACACCGGATTTTGATACACTGGCGCATCAGATCGCTGAAAAGTTCTGTACCGCGGATTCGGTGCTGAATGGCAATTATGATCATTCCTTTTTTAATTATGCACAGCTGCTGCCAAAAGACAACCAGATCTGTAAACAACAGGATGCCGCTGCGGGGCATGCCTACGTGTTGTATGCCGCCTATCGTAAATTCGGCGATCTGCGATATTTGCAACATGCCGTGCAGGCCCTCCAAACACTGGAGCGGCAGCCGCATAATACCAACTATGAGGTACTAATGCCATTTGGGGCTTATATGGCAGCAAGACTGAATGCTGAACAAGGCAAACAATTCAACGTGCAAAAATTCCTGGAATGGAGTTTTAACGGAGATCCTGAATGCCGGCTTGGTTGGGGCGTGCTGGCAGGCAACTGGAACGGTATTGACATATCCGGCATTGTTGGCAGCACCACCGACAGAGGGGGCTACGGCTTCCTCATGAACACCTTTGACGCCGCGTGGCCGTTGGTACCATTGGTACGCTACGACCCGTCCTATGCGGCGGCTATTGGCAAATGGATGCTGAATGCCGCCAATGCGGCGAGGTTTTTCTACACGCAATATATGCCCGATGATCATGAAACCATCCCGGAAAAAGCCGCCATCACCAAAGGCGTGATTGGCTATGAAGGCATTATTCATACCTCTTCTTACCCGGAATATGCGCAACTGAAAGCACCGGTAGCACAAGGAGATGGACCACAGTGGGCCAAAGGAAACCCCGATGTATCACAGTTCAGCGTGTATGGCAGCGGGCATGTGGGCATCTTTGGCAGTATTATCCGTACGACCACCGTACCCGGTATATTACAACTGAATTTACTGGCCACTGACTTTTTCAGAGATAAGGCGTATCCTTCCTATCTCTACTATAACCCCTATGCAGTAGAAAAAACGGTCATTGTTTCGGTAGGAAATACGCCGGTAGATATTTATGACACGGTTAGCAAACGCTTTATAGCGCGACAGGTGAAGCAGCAATATGACCTGGTGATGCCGGGTAAAAGTCCTGCAGTGCTGGTGTTCACCCCGGCTGGCGGTAAAGTGAGCAGATCCGGCAACCGGCTGCTGGTGAATGACGTGGTTGTTTCTTATTAGCGGAAAGCAGAAGGCAAAAAGCAAAAAGCTATTGTAGCGGAGATAAACATATATATGTTCTCCGCTACAATAGCTTTTTGCTTTTTGCTTTTTGCTTTCTGCTTTCCTCCAGGGCTTGTTTTAAAAAATTTTTTCGGGAGATGTCCAATTTCGGTAAGCTCACGCATTATTCAGGTATAAACACAAATATTCACCTATAAATAAAAGCATCATGGAACAGAGAATTAACTATTACGAAAAAGGACAGGGCGCGTTTAAAGCATTATCAGGTCTGGGGGCCTATCTCGCCAAATCTATTATCGAAAAACCATTGTTGGACCTGATTTATTTCCGGGTATCACAAATCAATGGTTGTGCTTATTGTCTGGATATGCATTCCAAAGATCTCCGGGCTATCGGTGAAACAGAGCAGCGGCTTTATATGTTAAATGCATGGCGGGATTCACCTGTTTACACGGCTCGTGAACGTGCAGCATTTGCCTTTGCGGAAGCCGTTACCAAAGCACATGTACCAGATGAGGTGTATGCCAGCAGCCGCCAGGAATTTTCCGACGACGAGCTGATAGACCTGACCATAGCGACTATTGCGATTAATAGTTATAACCGTTTGAATGCTACATTTCTCCCGGTAGCAGGTGGTTACAAACCGGGTATGTTTGCCGAAAAAGCAAATTAATGTTACGCTACATTCATCAAATTCGTACATTCATTTACCTATTAAAATAAAATACGCCATGAAAGAATTCATGTTAATATTTCGTCAACCCAGTTTTGACTACAGCCACGCTACGCCGGAAGAAATGCAGGCGCTTTCCAAAAAGTGGGCCGACTGGGCCGGAGGTATCGCAGCGCAGGGAAAAATCGTGGAAACCGGCAAGCGACTGGACCTCAACGGCAAAGTACTAAAAGCAGGTGGCGTGGTCACCGATGGTCCGTTTGTTGAAATCAGGGAACGCCTCGGCAGCTTCCTCATTCTGAAAGCAGACAGCCTGGAAGAGGCCACCACACTGGCACACGGCTGTCCTGCACTGGACGCCAATGGCAGTGTGGAAATCAGGGCTATCTTATAATTTATCAATATCATCACACAAAGCCACTCTTTCACCAGGGTGGTTTTGTTATTGTATATGGAAAAGGAAC
>NZ_DATCVJ010000343.1:0-4662 GCF_036566945.1 Chitinophaga sp.
AGCTTTTAGCCGTTAGCTTTTAGGAAATGCAGCGAAGAATATCATATGTTGATGTTCGCTGCATTTCCTAAAAGCTAAAAGCTAATAGCTAACAGCTCAACTAAGATATTTCCCTACTATCGGTACCCTTCTGCCCACACCAAAGGCTTTGGAAGATACCCGTATAATAGGACAGAATTGATTTCGCTTGTATTCATTGGTGTTCACCATCTTTAAGGCCCGCGAAACCAAAGCAGCGTCAAAGCCCTTTGCTACTATTTCCCGGGGTCCCTGCCGGCGCTCAATGTATTGGTACAGGATTTTATCGAGTATAGCGTAATCCGGTAAACTGTCACTGTCTTTCTGATCAGGACGCAACTCGGCAGACGGCGCTTTGTCAATAATATTCACCGGTATGATTTCCTGTTGCCGGTTGATATAACGGGCCAGAGAATATACCTGCATTTTATACACATCTCCCAAAACAGACAATCCTCCTGCCATATCTCCATACAAGGTACCATAGCCGGTAGACAGCTCACTTTTGTTAGAAGTATTCAGGAGAATATATCCAAATTTATTGGACAGCCCCATCAGCAGGTTGCCGCGTATGCGGGACTGCGTATTTTCTTCTGCCACATTAAACGGTAATCCTTTGAAATAAGGCTCCAGCGTGGTCAGGAAGGTTTCGTAAATGTCATTAATACGGATAATATCATAGGGGTTACCCAGATTTTTGGATAAAGCCACGGCATCATCTACAGAGTGTTCGGTAGAGTAGGGAGAAGGCATCAGTATGGCCCGCACATTATCCTTACCCAGCGCATCGCAGGCAATCGCCAAAGTAACAGCGCTGTCTATACCGCCTGATGATCCCAGAATAGCTTTGGTAAAGCCCATCTTCCCAAAATAATCTTTGATTCCCATGACCAATGCATCGTAGATGCGGTCAATGTTATGGTCGAATACCAGTTCCGTTAACGGCGTAAAATCGGTAGGCTTCACCGGCGGTAAATGGCTACCAGTCAGCTCTTCCAATGTTGCTCCGCCTATCGCTTCCTCGAAATAAGGCAGTTCTTTTACAATATTACCCTGCGCATCATAAATGAGAGAGCCGCCATCAAATACAATCTCCGTCTGAGATCCCACGGTATTGCAGTAATACATAGGAATTTTGTATTTCAATACATTGGCGAGAATGATCTCTTTTCTGTCTTCATCATGATCATAGTCAAACGGAGAAGCAGACAAATTAATCATGACATCCGGCTCCTGGGCAATCAGCTGATCCATCGGACAGATACGGTACAGGGGATTATCTCCCAGGTTCCAGATATCTTCACAAATGGTTACCGCCAGCTTTTTACCTTTAAAAGGAATAATGTTCCATTCGTAGGAGGGTTCGAAATAACGATACTCATCAAATACATCGTAAGTAGGCAGCAGTGTTTTATGCACTACTTGTTTTATTTCTCCTTCGTATAAAAACCAGGCCGCATTAAACAGGTCTTTGCCCTCTCTTTGCGGATTACGGGCAGGCGCACCTACCAATACTGCTATATCTTTGGTATGCGCCTTAATCACATCAATCGCGTGATAACTCTGCGCAATAAAATCTTCGAATTCCAGAAAATCACGGGGAGGATATCCACAAACACATAATTCGGTAAACACTACGAGGTCCGCCCCCTGGGCTTTGGCAGCGTTAATCCCCTCAATGATCTTCGCCGTATTTTTCTCAAAATTACCGATATGATAATTCTGCTGTACCAGTATAATATTCATAATAAAAAGTAGTCAGGTTTTGATGAGACAAAAGCTAAAAGCTGAAAGCAAAAAGCCAGTGTCTTCATAATAAAATATTGATTCTCCGCTGTTATCTAACAGCTAAAAGCTAATGGCTAAAAGCTAAAAAAACACCCCCAGCCTGAGTGCAAAGCTATTCATATTCACCCTTCCGTCATCCCATTTGCCATTTCGCGTTACATCTACAAATCCGTTCTGATAGGTGATACCGGCAAGACCGGTTAAATTCTCACCCAGCGGGTATTCTATACCAGCGCCCAGCAACATGCCTATATTTATCCGGTTCATTTCCGGCAATATATTTACCCGGTCAAATGTTTGATTCATGGTAACCACATCCGCGCGGCCGCTCACCGGAAAATCAAAGTAGGTACCAAATTGTCCCCAGAAACCAATACCACCTTCTTCCGGCGATGTTTTCAATTTCAAGGCCACCGGTATTTCTATGTAGGTAAGCTTAAAATTATATTCTGCCGGATTTGCCTGGTAATCATTCAGTCCTTTGCCACCATCATACTTCAGTTTACTGCCGGCCAACAACACCTGGAAGCCGGAAGACAGTGCATAAGTACCTCTTTCATTCAGGTTAAAATCTGCCATCAGCCCAAAATTCAATCCTGCTTTGGCACTGTTGCGGTTTACGCCCGACTCCTGTGGCTTGAGTACCGACACCAAAGGATTTACGGTAAATCCGAGTTTTACTTTACTCCTGAAAGTACTATAGCCGTCTTGTCCCATGCTGACCTTCGTCATTCCCATAATAGTCAGAAAAATGATGATCTTCTTCATAGATGATGCTAATTCGTAATTTTTTATAATACAAGGTAAATAATAATTTTACCTTAGATGAGTTTTAAGAGTGATGCAAAGTTACATTAATAAATATACCCTGCTGATAAGTTGCCTGGTTGCCCTGTTGGGTGCCGCAGCCTGCAATTCCGGTCCAAAAGGCCCTGACGTTAGTCATATACCCATGACCGTTAGTTTGTCGCGCTTCGACTCGGCCCTTTTTTCCGTAGATACCAACAATTTACAACCCGGACTGGCGAAGCTGCATGCAGACTATCCCGTGTTCCTGCCCTTGTATATTACGGATATCATGAACCTGGGCGCCTGGTCCGACAGTAGTGCGGCGGTACAACAACAACTGCACCTGTTTCTTACTACGCCCGATTTCCGGCAGCTGGAAAAAGCTGTTGCCGCCAAATATGGCAATAACGAACAGCTAAAAGCTGAGCTGGCACAGTGTTTCCGGTATATCAAATACTATATCCCTTCCTTTCACCCACCTAAAGTAGTCACCTTTATTTCCGGAATAGCCAATTATGGTGCCATTACGGTAGATTCTATACTGGGAATAGGACTGGATATGTATATGGGAGAAGATTTTCCTCCCTATGCCCTGATTCCTGATTACCCCGATTATATGATCCATCGCTTTACACCGGCCTATATTCCGGTTAACTGTATGCAGGTCATCCAGCAGCAGCTATTCCCGCCTGCCCGGAAAAATGGTAACTTGCTGGAGCAAATGATGGAAGCGGGTAAACAGCAGTATTTCCTCGACAAAGTATTACCGGAAACCCCGGATACTATCAAGCTGGGCTATACGAAAAGTCAACTGGACTGGTGCCGGGAAAATGAACAGATGATCTGGCAGTTTTTTGTACAAAACAACCTCGTGTACTCCAGCGACTGGCAGCAGATCACACATTTTATTGGCGACGGCCCTTCTACACAGGGGATGCCCGAGGGTGCTCCCGGTAAAATTGCCAATTTTGTTGGATGGCAGATCATAAAAAAATATATGGCAGAACACAAGGAGATGACCTTGCAGCAATTAATGGAATCAAAAGACGTGACGGAGATTTTCAAAGCCTCGAAATACAGGCCCCGATAAGGAATTACAGGCTAAAGCGAAGACAGGAATTAATTTAATTTGAATGGAACCACCATCTGGAACTCCGGAATTTTAACTTCCAGTATTTTCTTATCCAGTTGGTTTTCCATTTGATAAGTACCATACATCTTGCCAATCTCCGTACGAAGATTAGATCCCGAGACGTATTGATATGTTTCACCGGGGGCCAGCAATGGTTGCACACCTACCACACCTTCTCCCTCCACCTCGCGGTGTGTTCCGTTGGAATCGATAATGTACCAATGCCTGCGGAGCAATTTAATAGGGAAAGTGTTATTGTTTTCAATGGTAATACGGTAAGCAAACATGAATTCGCTTCCAATTGGATTTGAATAATCCGGCTGGTAGAATGTTTCCACGCTGATGGTGATGCCCTCTGTTACCTTCTTAACCATAAAATCAACCTTTAACGTAAAAATAAGAAAAATAAAACCAGTGGCTGGAAAAATTCTCACTTAAGTCCCACTTTAACGATTCTTTAGACTATTTCAATATTATCCAGTATGGCGGGGTCCTCTTCAGAAGCCCTTGCTGCCACCTCCAGCGCATTGTTATAGTAGCCTCTGCGCAGGTATTCGGATAAATATCTCCATAAAAATCCCAAAAATCCAAAGTGCTGGTATTGTTTTATGTGGCAAGCCTCATGCCGCATCCATTGAATATCCGATAAAAAGCGTTCCCGGGACGCTCCATGCAAGTGAATGGTGCGTCCCAGGACCATGGCTACCGACTGCACCCGCATAAAGCGGGCGGCAATTTTGGCTAACCACGAATTTTCATGTATGCGGCATCTTATTTTTTCCAATCTTTCTTCCCGAATAACGTAAATCTACGGGAAATATTGAATCCCCAGCGGAATTGCCCCTGTACCCAGGAAGACGTTGTTTCAGGAATGAACTGGTTTTCCAGTATGGCAGTGGAGTTGGTAAAGGTGATGCTGAACACGTGGCCGCCGG
>NZ_DATCVJ010000344.1:0-5884 GCF_036566945.1 Chitinophaga sp.
AAAAAAGTGCCTTTTTTCTCTATTCCCGATACAACCATCAACTCCCATGTATGGCTGCTCAGCGGCACTACTGTGGTATTATACGGCGCCAGTCTGGCCGCGCTCAACACGGCCTGGTACAAGGGATACCCAAGATCCGGCTTCCATTTTTTTAATGATATGGGAGAATGGGGGCAAATGGACAAAGCCGGGCATATTTTCAGTGCCTATTTCATTGGAAAGTATAGCCGTGAAATGTGGCGCTGGTCCGGACTTCCCCGAAAAAAACAAATCTGGATAGGTGGCCTCAGCGGCTTCGCCTATCAATCCGTTGTAGAAGTACTGGATGGATATTCTTCCGAATGGGGATTTTCCTGGGGAGATATGGGTGCCAATGCCGTTGGCTCCGCATTGATGATCAGCCAGGAACTCGCCTGGAATGAACAACGTATTCAATTAAAGTTTTCCGCACATCCCCAGCATTATGATGATCCGGTGCTGCGGGAGAAAGCGGATCAGCTGTTTGGCAACACCTACTGGGAAAGAACACTCAAAAATTATAACGCCCAAACTTACTGGCTATCCGTCAACCTCTACTCGTTTCATAAAGAAGGCCGGATGCCTAAATGGCTGAATATCGCAGTGGGATATGGTGCGCAGGGTATGATCGGAGGCAGGGATAATACCTGGACAGACAGGTATGGCGTTTACCGCGACTACAGCGAACTACAACGCGTACGGCAGTTCTATCTCTCCCCCGATGTGGATTTTACCAAAATCCGCACCCGAAAAAAAGGAATCAAAGTGCTGTTCCAGGTATTAAATATGATAAAGTTTCCCGCCCCCACGTTAGAAATCAACTCGCAGGGGCGTATGAAAGTACATGCTATCTATTTCTAAAAAAGCTTATTCAAAATAAGCAGCAATAATCTCCTCTCCATTCATCTCTACTAATACCATATCCTGTAAGGTAGTAGCCAGTGAATAGCCCACGAAGTCAACAGACAGCGGAAAAGACTTATGCTTGCGGTCTACCAGCACAGCAGTCTGTATTTTTTTAGGCAGGAATTTCAATAATGGTTTCAGCGCATACAGCATGGTACGTCCGGAGTTGGCCACATCATCCACCACTACTATTACTTTATCATTGAAGTCAATATCCTCAGATACCACTACTTCTCCCGGATTTTGCTTATCCAGATGCAGTTCTATAATATGGGTTTTCAGGGGAGATATCTGTTCCAGTATAGCCGCAATCTTATGGGCGATGATTACACCACGATCCCAGATGCCTGCTAAAATGATATCAGTACCATCGCTGTTCAATTCATAGATTTCATAAGCGATACGTTCAATTTTCTTTTGAATGATATCCTGCGTTAGAATAATATTCCTGTTTTCCATGGTTGCAAAAATAAGCAATTCGTCGGTAGCAGTGAGCCATTGATAAAAAAATCAAATACACTAAATGCTAACAGCTAATGGCTGACAGCTAAAAAAGACATAAATTAGGGAGTCAAATCTGAGATAATGCGAATTGTACAAGAATTATTATTTGTAATCCTCTTTGGGGCAGCAGTGTATCTTTTTGCCCGGAAGGCAGGACAGATAAGGAAAAACATATTGCTGGGAAGAGATAAAGACCTGAGTGACCATCCGGATCTTCGATGGAAAAATCTCCTGCTGCTGGCATTCGGGCAAAAAAAGATGTTCCGTAATCCCCTGGTAGCTGTTCTCCACTTTTTTGTGTACGCCGGTTTTCTGATCATCAACCTCGAAATCCTGGAAATCATCCTGGATGGTATACTGGGCACACATCGTTTATTCGTTCCCGTATTAGGGAGCTTATATCCTGTTTTAATCAGTTTATTTGAAATACTGGCGGTACTGGTGCTTACCGGTTGTGCCATCTTTTTAATCCGTAGAAATATTTTAAAGCTGAAACGCTTTATCAGTAAAGATCTGGATGGATGGCCGCGTTCTGATGCCAACTACATTCTGATCACAGAAATAGTGCTGATGTTCCTATTTTTAACCATGGATGCGGCAGACCAGACATTGCAGGCCAGAGGAGTGGCACATTATATTCCTACCGGAAATTTCTGGGTTTCAGGAATGTTTACGCCATTATTCAGTGGCCTCTCTGATGGCACACTGGAAGCCATAGAACGCGGCTGCTGGTGGTTGCATATCACTGGTGTGCTGGCCTTCCTGAACTATCTCCCCTACTCCAAACACTTACATATTGTACTGGCATTTCCCAATGCATACTTCGCCAACCTGGAACCAGTGGGTGAAATGGAAAATATGCCAGCCGTACAACATGAAGTACAGTTAATGCTGCAGCCGGAGCTGGCCGTCAGTGCACCTGCATCTGATACCATGCCTAAGTTTGGCGCCAAAGATGTGATGGACCTTACCTGGAAAAACTTACTCGATGCCTATAGCTGTACAGAATGTGGCCGTTGCAGCGCCGCCTGCCCTGCCAACATCACCGGAAAATTATTGTCGCCCCGGAAAATCATGATGGATACCCGCGACCGCCTGGAAGAAGTAGGCCGAAATATTAAAGCTAATGGCAGCTTTACCGACGACAAGAAATCATTGTTACGCGATTATATTTCTGAAGAAGAACTCCGTGCCTGCACTACCTGTAACGCCTGCGTGCAGGAATGTCCGGTGAGCATCAGCCCTTTGGATATCATCGTGCAGCTGCGCCGTCATCTGGTCATGGAAGAATCCAGCGCGCCAGTGGAATGGACGGGGATGTTCAGCAACATTGAAAATAATATGGCCCCCTGGAAATTCAGTATGGACGACAGAGATAAGTGGGCGAATGAATAACATGGCCCTTCATCTTTTTCGGTTAATTTAAAAAATTAAAAATGCATATAAAGACAATGGCAGAATATGCCGCAAACGGAGAAACCCCTGAAGTCCTTTTCTGGGTAGGTTGTGCAGGTAGTTTTGATCAGCGTGCCCAAAAAATCACCAAAGCATTTACCACCATCCTCGATAAAGTAGGTATTCAGTTTGCCATTTTAGGGAAAGAAGAAAGCTGTACAGGAGATCCCGCCAGAAGAGCCGGCAATGAATTCATTTTCCAGATGATGGCGCAGAATAATATACAGCTCCTGAATATGTATGGGGTCAAAAAAATAGTAACGGCTTGTCCGCATTGTTTTAATACCCTGAAAAACGAATACCCTGCACTCGGCGGTAATTACGACGTTATTCACCATACCACTTTCCTCCAATCGCTGATTGATGAAGGAAAAATAAAGATGCAGGAAGGCGGCACCTTCAAAGGAAAAAAAATCACTTACCACGACTCCTGCTACCTCGGACGCGCTAATAATATATATGAAGCCCCCCGTAAAGTACTGGAAACACTGGATGCGGAACTGGTGGAAATGAAGCGTTGCCGCAGCAAAGGCTTATGCTGTGGCGCCGGTGGAGCGCAAATGTTTAAGGAAGAAGAAAAAGGTACTACCCGCATCAATTTTGAACGCGGTCAGGAAGCCGTAGCCACCGGTGCTTCCGTTATTGCCTCCAACTGCCCGTTTTGCATGACCATGCTAACAGATGGTGTAAAAGAAGTGGGCAAAGAAGAAGACGTAAAAGTGCTGGACATCGCGGAATTAATCGCACAAAGCATGCAATAAAAGAATTACGAATTACGAATTACGAATTACGGATTTGTGGGGAGCTATAAGCGAATACTGATCTTCGCGTATACTATCTCCCCACAAATCCGTAATTCGTAATTCGTAATTCGTAATTCTTTACCTTCGCATTATGAATACTAGCAACATCTTCCCTTCAGGCTTTTCTCCGGCCTCCAGGGTGTGGATATACCAGAGCAACAGACCGTTCAATGAACAGGAGATACTTGAAATCAATGAGCAGCTGCACCAGTTCACCGCGCAGTGGAATGCACATGGTGCACCTGTAAAAGGCTGGGGACAAGTAGTCCTGAATCAGCTGATTGTGCTGATCGCAGACGAATCTCAAACAGCAGTAAGTGGTTGTAGCACAGATAGTTCTGTTCGAATCATCAAAAGTATAGAACAGCAATACGAGGTAAAAATGTTTGATCGCCTCCTGCTGGGCTTTATCGTAAAAGACAAAGTACAGCTGCTGCCGATGGCGCAGGTAGCCTACGCCCTTGAACAAGGTTATATAGACGAAAACACCATCTACCTGAATAATACCGTATTAACCAGGCAGGAACTGGATACCCACTGGCTGCAGCCGCTGAAAGACAGCTGGATTGCGAAGAAGCTGGGGGTGAAGGCGTAAGCTCGATAACATCATTATCAGCCCTGTAACAGCCCTGCTGTTACAGGGCTTTTATTTTAACCGATTGCTGCCATTCTGTCATTTTGTTGTTTTTATTACCTATTTTTGCCTTCCAAAATTTTTGTCAGGATGCTTGATCTGGATACCAAAGTGCATGATGAAAGTCGCCAGGGAGAAGCTTTTTCTCCGGCAACGACTGGCACCCAAACATATACTAAAAAATTCTACATTGAAAGCTATGGTTGCGCGATGAATTTCAACGATAGTGAAATCGTTGCTTCCATACTTGGAGCAGAAGGCTATGGTCCTACCCGCAATGCGGAAGAAGCCAGTCTCATACTGCTGAATACCTGTTCCATCCGCGAAAAAGCAGAACAAACCGTACGTAAACGTCTCACCGAATTCAAAAAAATAAAACAACAAACACCAGGCATGCTGGTAGGCGTTTTAGGCTGCATGGCCGAACGTATTAAAGGCAAACTCCTGGAAGAAGAGAAACTGGTAGACCTGGTAGTAGGCCCCGATGCCTATCGCAGTCTCCCTGCCCTGATCGCTGAAGCAGAATCAGGTCAGAAATCAGTAAATGTTTTATTAAGCCGGGAAGAAACCTACGGCGATATCAGCCCGGTAAGACTGGACAACAACGGCGTCACTTCCTTTGTATCCATCATGCGGGGTTGTAATAATATGTGTACGTTCTGCGTGGTGCCTTTCACCCGTGGCCGGGAACGCAGCCGGGACGCTTATTCCATCGTGAAAGAAGCGACCGAACTATTTGAAAACGGCTACCGCGAAGTAACTCTTCTGGGCCAGAACGTAGACTCCTACTACTGGAACAACGACGACGGAACGGAAACCGTAACCTTTGCCATGTTACTCGAAAGGGTCGCATTGATCAATCCCTTACTGAGAGTACGTTTCAGCACCTCTCATCCTAAAGACATTACAGATGAAGTACTTTTCACCATGCTGAAGTACGATAACATCTGCAACTATATTCACCTCCCCGTGCAAAGCGGCAGCTCACGCATACTGCAACTCATGAACCGTACGTATACCCGCGAATGGTATATGAAAAAAGTGACCCGTATCCGTGAACTGATCCCTGACTGTGGCCTTTCTACCGATATTATTACCGGCTTCTGTACAGAAACAGAAGAAGACCACCAGGATACGCTGAGCCTCATGGAGTTTGCCCGCTACGACCTGGCCTATATGTATTTCTATTCTGAACGCCCCGGTACCCTGGCGGAACGCCGCTATCAGGACGATATACCGGAAGACGTGAAGAAAAGAAGACTGGCGGAAGTAGTGGAATTATACCGTGGCCATTCACAGGCCACCATGGAAAAAGAAGTAGGAAAAACCTTCCGTGTACTGGCAGAAGGTACTTCCAAACGCTCCGATGAACAGCTTTTTGGCCGCAATGACCAGAATAAGGTAATCGTATTCCCGAAAGAAAACTTTAAAAAGGGCGATTACGTTATGGTAAAGGTGGAAAGCTGCACATCCGGTACTTTGATAGGAAAAGCCGTACAATAGCCCCTGCTGATAAAGGGGCTGTATTTTTAACCATCAAACATATGAATAACCGCTTATGGAC
>NZ_DATCVJ010000345.1:0-17006 GCF_036566945.1 Chitinophaga sp.
ATAAAGTAACTAAAGATGCTCTTCAGGCTGCAAAAGTAACAGATTCCGTGCAGAATGCCCGCCGAATGTGTTAGATTTGCACGGCGTTTTTGATAGTATTGAATTATATGAAGGTTCACAGGGACTTAGACCACTTACCGGAATTCCGAAATGCCGTTATCACAATAGGCACTTTCGACGGAGTACATGCAGGCCATCGCTTCATTATCCAGCAACTGGAGCAGGCTGCCAATGATTGTGGCGGGGAAACCGTGATCGTTACCTTCGACCCGCATCCCCGGGAGGTATTGTTGCCCAGCCCGAATAATATCCGATTACTGACTACTTTACCCGAAAAAATAGCCTTACTGGAACGAGCCGGTATCGACCACCTCGTAGTGGTACCTTTTACCAAAGCATTTTCAGAAATGCCAGCCCGTAGTTACCTGGAAGACTTTCTGGTAGCACGTTTCAAGCCACATACCATTATCATTGGCTATGATCACCGTTTTGGTCATAACCGGGAAGGCGGACTGGAATTGCTGGAAGCAGAGCAACAGCAGTATGGGTTTAAGCTCATAGAAATTCCGCAGCAGGTAGTTCATGACCTCACGGTAAGCTCCACTAAAATCCGTAAAAGCCTGCAGGAAGGCGGTTGTAGTCTGGCCAACGAATTACTCGGCTATACCTACTTTTTAACCGGCACCGTAGTGCATGGCGACAAAATGGGTCGGCAGCTGGGATATCCCACCGCCAATCTGCATTTAAGCGACGAAAGAAAACTGATTCCTGCTGAAGGTATTTATGCCGTTCGTGTAGGATTAACCGGCCACCCGGAACTGTTACCAGCCGTGATGAGCATCGGTTTCCGTCCTACTTTCAATGGCACGGATCTTCGACTGGAAGTACATCTTTTTGATTTTAAAGAAGATTTGTACGGACAGGAACTCACCGTGTACTTCGTAGCGTATATCCGTTCCAATCTGAAATTTGATAACGTAGATGCGCTGATCGTGCAGATGGATAAGGATTCTGCACAGGCGAAAGATATATTGGCGAAAGAAGGTTAAAACTCTTCTCCCAGCAATTCTATTTTCTCTTTCACCGGCTTCCATAAAGTGTAGCCAATTTTTATCAGGTAAATAGATCCGGCAAACATTAGTAACTCGCTCAACCAATAGCCGAGCACCCAGCCACGCATAAACTCCGGACTACCCGCAGATACACCGGGCCCGTTTAATCCATTGACAATAATAGCTATCGTCAGTACTACACCTAAAACAAGGTAAAGAATGGCCAGTGATTTTCTTTTTTCCGGCGACAGAGGATTTTTACGGGCTAATATGCCCGATTTCTGCATTTCCTTAAACAGGCGGTAACCAAATCGCAACAAGAGAAAAGCCGGCCCTAAGCAAAGAAGAAACGCTATTATGGTCCCTACCCATTCGCCTACACCCTCCAGTTCAGAAAGAGTGCCCAATGAAAGGACGGAGATTACGCTGATGATAATAATGACACCCGTCAACATACAAAAAAAGGCCAGGAGATACTTCAGTACAGCATAGGTTCGTTGCATAATAAATAATTACAATGCAATAATAGCCTTTTAATGCATCACCTTATACATCAGTTCCTTCATTAATTCTCCATCTTCCACCCCACTATCGTTAATGCCTATACTCCGCAGGTTATATTGATGCAATAACAGGATCGCTTTTTCGGTGCCTTCGGGGCCATACTGTCTGGCGGCGCTCATGTAATCTTTTACAAAGAAGGGGTGTACACCCAGTGCAGCGGCTACGTCCTTCTCTGCTCCTTTTACGCTGAAAATGAGGTTCACTTTCGCGAAGAAGTTATAGAGGGCGGGCAAAGTCATTTGCATGGGAGCGGCTTTGGGATTGGCCGCAAAGTAGGTGATGATCTTAAATACTTTAGCGGTATTTTTTTGTCCGAGAGCATTCTGCAATTCAAATACGTTGTATTCTTTACTGATCCCTACATACTTTTCAATATCGCCTTCATCAATCTTTTTCTGAGCGGGCAGGTTGACCAGCAGTTTATCTATCTCGTTGGCAATACGGGAAAGATCATTACCAATATGATCTACCAGCAGGATGGCTGCTTTTTGTGAGATGGCCAGACCGCGACTGCTTACATAGGATTCTACCCAGGCAGGCAGCTGGTTATCATATAATTTTTTGGTAGACAGGAGTACGCCTTTGTCTTTAATGAGTTTGGCCATTTTACTCCGGCCATCGATTTTGCCTTGTTTGTGCGCTACCACGAACACGGTAGAAGACAATGGGTTATCGATATAGGTTTCCAGTTTGAGCAGGTCGCGCATGGCCTGTGCTTCTTTGAGCAGCACTACCTGTCTTTCTGCAAACATCGGGTATCGGCGGCAGGCGTTGATCACGGTGCTCCAGTCGGTATCTTTTCCGTACAATACGGTGAGGTTGAATCCTCTTTCGGATTCCGGCAGCAATTCGTGCTCCGCATAGCTGGTCACCTGGTCTATAAAAAAGTCTTCCTCTCCTTCCAGCCAGTATAGCGACTTAAATTTCTGTTGTTTCCAATCCCTGATGATATCCTGGTAATCCATTGCTTTAGCTTTTAGCTTTTAGCCATTAGTCCATAGCGGATTTGTTGGCCTAAAGGTTATAAGACTTTTATTTTACGATAACGATGTCTTCCTGATGGAGTGCCGGCAAACGTTTAAACTTCAGCAGTAGCTGCGCCACTGCCAGCACGTCTTTCTGGCAATAGGCGGCAATGCGTTCCAGGTCTTTTTCTTCCCAGTATACTTTAGCGACCATACTACCGTCTATATCGTCTTTAGGCGTATCGATGCCCATAACGGCCGTCAGGAGTTTCAGGGAGATATAATGTTTAAAGTCCCCGAAGCGCCACAGATGCAGGGTATCGAGCATGGGAATTTCCCAGGGTTTGAAGCCATGCAGCTGTAAAGGCTGGGGCAAAGATAATTGATGGATAACAGACCTCCTGCAAATAAAAGGAATATCAAATTCTTTAATGTTATGTCCGGCGAACTGAAACCGGGGATGTTTCGCATAGAATTTATTAATTAATTCTAAAAAACCAGCTAGTACAACTGATTCATCATCATTATAAAACGATTTCAGCCGTAAAGTATAACGGTTATTTTCCAGGCTGAAGAAGCCGGCCGAAATACACACGATTTTTCCGAATTCAGCGTAGATGCCAGCCCTGTCAGCGTATGCTGAATCTTCATTTCCGGAAACTGGCGCAGTTTTTGCAATTTTGTCCCGCCAGAGCCGTTGCATATCGTCAGATAATTGTTCCAAGGCAGGAGCAGCCGGAGTTGTCTCTATGTCCAACAGTAATAATTGATCTAACGCAATATTTGGGAGCACGATTGAAAAACTGTTTTATATCTGTTATAAAATAAGAATATTATAAGTACTTTTGAATGACAATTTTTAACCATATAACAATTAAACATAAAACTCACAACTATGACGGAGAACACATTTAACACCCCTGCGCCGGGCTCACCCGGACCAGAAAAACCACGTAGCCGCAATGGTCTAATTTACGGTATTTTAATTGCAGCATTAGCCGGTACCTGGATATATATGTTATACGACAAGAACAAAACCAGTGATCAAATCGTACAAAAAAACACGCAGATAGATTCTATCTCTTCTTCCCGTGATGCACTACAACAGGAATATAATGCAGCCAATGCCCGTTTGGATGATCTGATTTCACAGAACACCCGGATGGATAGTCTTGTTAAAACAAAAGATAAGGAAATACAGGATATGAAGGCCAGGATCTCCAGCATCCTGTCCAACAAAAATGCTACACAGGCGCAGCTGGCAGAAGCCCGTCGTTTGATTGAGCAGCTGAAAACCAATATTGAAGGCTACCAGCAAACAATTGAGCGTCTGGAAGGTGAAAAGATTGTACTTGCAGGAGAAAGGGATGTAGCGCGTAAAGAACGCGATTCTGTATCTACTGTTAAAGACAGTCTGAATAAGAAAGTGGACCTGGGTTCTGTATTGCATGCTTCCAACATTAAACTGCTACCTATCCGTGTTAAACACAATGGCAAAGAAGTGGAAACCAGCAAAGCAAAACGTGCAGATATGATGCGTGTAACATTCGACCTGGATGATAACCGTATTGCTCCCACCGGCGACAAAGAAATCTTTGTAGCGATTACTGCCCCTGATGGCGCGCCATTAGCGGTTGAAGCGCTGGGTTCCGGTCGTTTCACCCTGGAAGATGGTACTGAAAAGTTATATACTGCGAAGAAAACAGTGGCTTATGTAACTGGTCAGAAACAAACTGTTAGCATGGATTGGAAACAGAATTCTGATTTCAAACCAGGTGATTATGCCGTAGAAATATATCATAACGGCTTTAGAATAGGCCAGGGAAAAGTAACCCTGAAAAAAGGTGGATTGTTTTAGAGCGTAAAGCGAAAAGCATAAAGCGAAAAGCTATTAAGGCGAATGATCTAAGCGGAAATTAATATCCGCTCTGGTCATTCGCCTTAATAGCTTTTTGCTTTATCCCTTATGCTTTAGGCTTAATCTTGGTGTTTTTTTCACTTATCTGATTTGTTAATGATTAGTTATTGACAAAAAGATATATATAAAAATAAAATTAAATTAACGTTCTTTGCTACCACAATTAAAGATAGCCGGAGGCCACTGTGTTCCCAGACCAATGCTTGAGAAGAAGAATGTGACAGGCAAATTATGATGCCCTAATAAACCCGTGTTTACAGTAATAGACGATTGATTTCAGTAACTTGTTATACCCTGAAGTCAAGGATCTATTTTGGGGTAAAACGGTATCAACGCTATGCGATTCTTCCTTAACCATCGTTTTTGAGCGCGCCCTTTTGTTATTAACGGATAAGATAAGAAGCCCAATTAAAACCGAAGCATGGAAGACATGAGTAAAATAGTGTACGTTGTAGATGATGATGAGATTTTTCATTTCATTATCAAAAAAATGTTGGGGCAGCAAAGTAATCACCTGGTAGTTACCTCCTTCCTTTGCGCAGAAGAGGCTCTGGAACAGCTTTCCAGCAATCCTCAGCCTACATTACCCGCGCTTATTATTCTTGATATGAATATGCAGCGGATGAATGGATGGGATTTTATTGAAGCCTACAGAGGGCTAAAAACATCGCTCAAAAATACCATTCCGATTATCATGTGCTCCTCTTCCGTGGATGTGAGGGACATGCAAAAAGTACAGCATACACCGGAATTGATGGCTTATATCACCAAGCCACTTGATAAAAATAAACTGAAAGTAATAGAAGAATATCTCTAAGAGCTGAAAGCATAAGGCATAAAGCAAAAAGCTATTGAGGCGAATGACATGAGCGAATATAATTTTCCGCTTAGATCATTCGCCTCAATAGCTTTTTGCTTTATGCCTTATGCTTTCAGCTTACGCTAATACCGGGCTACCATACATCTCTTCACGCAGTGCTTTCACACGCTCATCTGCCAGATACTCATCAAAGGTCATCAGTCTGTCGATAATACCTTTAGGCGTCAGTTCTATAATACGGGTGGCTACGGATTGCATAAAGGTATGGTCATGTGTAGTGAATAACACCACGCCTTTATAGTTGATCATGCTTTCGTTGAAAGACTGGATAGATTCCAGATCCAGGTGGTTGGTAGGCTCATCGAGTACCAATACGTTAGGATCCTGCAGCATCATGCGGCTGGTCATGCAACGTACTTTTTCACCACCGCTTAATACGGAAGTTTTCTTCATGATCTCATCTCCACCAAATAACATTTTACCCAGGAAACCACGCAGGAATGGCTCATCCACATCTGTAACGTGTGGTGGCACATACTGACGCAACCAATCCATCAGGTTCAGGTCTTTATTGGTAAAGAACTCCGCATTATCATTGGGCAGGTAAGCACTGGTAACGGTGGTACCCCACTCAAATTTACCGCTGTCTGCCTGCGCTTCGTTATTAATGATCTGGAAGAAAGTAGTGAGGGCCAGGTGATCTTTAGACAGGAATGCAATTTTATCGCCCTTGTTAACGGAGAACGTTACATCTGTAAAGAGTTTGCGACCATCTACCAGTTTTTCCAGTTTTTCTACGTTCAGGATCTGGTTACCTACTTCGCGCTGTTGCTTGAAGATAATACCCGGATACTTACGGTTAGAAGGTTGAATATCTTCCACCACCAGTTTTTCCAAAGCTTTCTTACGGGAAGTAGCCTGTTTACTTTTGGAAGCGTTGGCACTGAATCGGGCGATAAAGTCCATGAGGTCTTTACGCTTATCTTCCATTTTCTTGTTCTTATCCGAAATCTGGCGGGCCATCAACTGGGATGATTCGTACCAGAAGGTATAGTTACCACTGAAGATCTGGATCTTGGCGCGATCCACATCCGCCACATGCGTACATACAGCATCGAGGAAGTGACGATCATGCGATACAACGATCACAATATTCTGATAGTCGGCCAGGAAGTTCTCCAGCCAGCCAATCGTTTCCACATCCAGGTCATTCGTAGGCTCATCCAGCAACAGGATGTCCGGATTACCAAACAGGGCCTGTGCCAGCAAAACACGCACCTTCAGACTACCGGCAATATCTTTCATCAGTGAACCTTGTACTTCTTCTTTTACACCCAGATCGCTCAGCAGCACACCTGCATCACTTTCTGCGGTGTAACCACCCATTTCACCATATTCCGCTTCCAGTTCACCGGCACGCATACCATCTTCTTCGGTAAAATCTTCTTTGGCATAAATAGCATCTCTTTCCTGCGCTATTTTCCAAAGCTTGCTGTTACCCATTAATACGGCATTCAGTACTGTAACCTCATCAAATCCAAAGTGATTCTGCGAGAGAACGCTCATGCGCTCACCCGGAGTGATCTCCACAGTACCTTTATTCGGTTCTATTTCACCGGACAATATCTTCAGGAAAGTAGATTTCCCTGCTCCATTGGCCCCAATCACACCATAACAGTTCCCTTTTGTGAAATTGAGGTTTACTTCGTCAAACAATACTCTCTTACCAAAAGAGAGCGTTACGTTTTTAACACTGATCATGCTGGCTATGTAAATTTTGAAGCTGCAAAGGTACTGATTTTATGCCGGCTTTCCAAGGAGACGCAGCGTTTAACATATCAATAAACCCGTATGGATAATTGTATTCATAGCAAAAATTTATATATTTATTTTTATTTACACGACGGTACGTAAGCGAATCACAAACTATTGGCCATGTCATTGATAATGAAACAACTGTTTTTCAAAATTGTATATCCTTCTATGCGTATCTTTAGCGCATAAAAAAATAATACAGGATGACAGCATATAACCAGATATTTGAAAACAACAGGGTTTGGGTAGCTTCGAAATTAGCCACAGATGCGGAATTTTTCGACAAGATGGCCGACTCTCAGAAACCAGACTATCTGTATATTGGTTGCAGCGACAGTCGTGTTCCCACCAATGAAATCATGGGACTGGAAGCAGGTGAAGTATTTGTTCACCGTAACATTGCCAATCTCGTTCCCAACACCGATCTCAATGTAATGGGCGTTATTAATTATGCGGTGGTCCATCTGGAAGTAAAACATATCATTGTTTGCGGACACTATAACTGCGGTGGCGTGAAATCTGCCATGCAGGCAAAAGACCTCGGTATCCTGAATCCCTGGCTGCGCAACATCCGCGATGTTTACCGTCTTCATATGGATGAATTAAACGCGATAACGGATGAGCATACACGTTATAACCGGCTGGTGGAACTTAATACACAGGAACAATGTATTAACGTTATCAAAACTGCCGCCGTACAAAAATCATATGTAGCGAAAGGTTATCCTACCGTACATGGCTGGGTATACGACCTGAAAAACGGTATGCTGAAAGACCTGGAAATTGATTTTGAAGGCGTACTGCATGAAATCCAGAAAATTTATGACTTAACAGGCTCCGGTCTGATGCAAAAAGATGGCGAATAATCATGGGACCTATCGGCGTGTTTGATTCCGGCTACGGCGGATTAACCGTACTGAAAGAAATAGTCAGAGAGCTGCCGGCATATGACTATATCTACCTGGGCGACAATGCCCGCGCACCTTATGGTAATCGCGGCTTTGATACCATTCACGCCTATACGCTGGAATGTGTACAAAAATTATTCGACCTCGGTTGCCCGCTGGTCATTATTGCCTGCAATACCGCCTCTGCTAAAGCACTCCGTACTATTCAGCAAAAAGACCTGCCCCGCATAGCACCGGATAACCGCGTACTCGGCGTGATACGACCTACCTCCGAAATGGTAGGTACCATCACGCAAACCGGAGAAGTAGGCATTCTGGCTACCAATGGCACGGTATCTTCTGAATCTTATCCACTGGAAATTCATAAATTTTTTCCGCATGTAAAAACTTATCAGCTGGCCTGCCCAATGTGGGTGCCGCTGATTGAAAACAATGAACACGAAAGTGATGGCGCGGATTATTTTGTGAAAGAATATCTCGAGAAAATTTTATCTGAATCTTCAGACATCGACACGCTGGTATTGGGTTGTACCCACTATCCTCTGCTGGTGAAAAAAATAAAACAGTTTTTGCCCGGTGGTATTACCGTATTATCTCAGGGAAAAATTGTAGCACATAGTCTGAAAGACTATCTGAAGCGTCATCCCGAGATGGAGAGCAGGTTGAGTAAACAACAGCAACAACAATTTTACACCACAGATGATCCTCCTATTTTTGATAAAATGGCGGAGATCTTTTTTGGGAAAAAAGTAACGTCAAAAAAGATGCTGACGAAGTAAGTAAAGCCCGCGAATTTTTGTCTTTGTCCAGGATTATACTGATTTAGATGATTTTCCGGATTATATTTTTGATTAAAAAAGATTAGGTAAGATGAAGGCGAATCCGCTTTCATCTTACCTAATCTTTTTTAATCTTACAAAATCATAAAAAAAATCCGGAAAATCATCTAAATCAGTATAATCCTGGACAAAGACAAAAATTCGCGGGCTTTATCTCTCTACTTCCCCTCCAATTTCAGCAGAAACGAATAATCCAATGCGACTTCATGCAACGCCTTGAACCTTCCGGAAGCGCCGCCATGGCCCGCATCCATATTGGTATGCAGTAGTAATAAGTTGTGATCCGTTTTCAGCTCTCTTAACTTGGCTACCCATTTTGCCGGTTCCCAGTATTGCACCTGTGAATCATGTAAGCCGGTAGTGACCAGCATATTCGGATAGGCCTTAGCCGTTACATTATCATAAGGAGAATACGATTTCATATAATCGTACGCGTCTTTATTTTTTGGATTGCCCCACTCATCAAATTCGCCGGTTGTTAATGGAATCGTTTCATCCAGCATGGTAGTCACTACATCCACAAAAGGTACCTGTGCTACCAGGCCATGAAACAGCTGCGGCTGCATATTGGCCACTGCACCGATCAATAAACCGCCGGCACTGCCGCCCATGGCATATAAATGCGCCGTGTCAGTATAATGTTGCTGTATCAGGTAATTCGCGCAGGCGATGAAGTCAGTGAAAGTATTTTTCTTTTTAAACATCTTACCATCTTCATACCATTGCCGGCCCATTTCCTGGCCACCACGAATATGTGCGATGGCAAACGCGAAACCACGATCCAGCAAGCTTAACAGGTCGGAATCAAAAGTAGCATCCATACTGTGCCCGTAGGAACCGTATCCATATAGCAGCAACGGGCTTTTTCCATTCTTCTCAAATGTTTTCTTATACACAACAGATACCGGAATCTTAGTCCCATCGGAGGCAGTAGCAAAGAGTCTTTCAGAGGCATAATCTTTAGGATCGTAACCGCCGAGTACTTCCTGCTGCCGCTTCAATTCACTTTTGCCTGTTTCCAGGTTATAGTCATATACCGAATTAGGCGTGATCATGGAGGTATAGTTATACCGCAACTCCTTGCTGTCCATCTCCGGGTTAGCCCCTACGGAAGCGGTGTAGGCCGCCTCTGAGAAAGACAGGTATTTATCGGTATGTGTTTTATCATTGATCACGCGGATCAGTGTTAAGCCACCTTTCCTTTCTTCCAGTACGGTAAAGTCCTTGAAGAGTTGCAAACCTTCCAGCAACACATCCGGACGATTCGGGATCAGCTCTTTCCAGTTCTGCCGGGAAGTCCTATCCAGCGAGGATTCCATCAAACGGAAGTTGAGTGCATCCCAGTTGGTAACGATATAAAATTTATCATCGCGATGATCGATGCTATACAGCATGTCTTTTTCGCGGGGCTGAAATACACGGAATGCATCATTTGGCTTAGCGGCATCGAGGATGCGGCTTTCAGATGATAACGTACTTTCGCTGTTGATAACGATGTATTTTCCGGACTTGGTTTTTGACACGCTGACATCAAAGGTTTCATCTGCTTCATGATATACTTCCTTGTCTGCCGCGGCTCCCAGCGTATGCCGCATGATCCGGTCTGCGCGAAGCGTAACGGTATCTTTACGGGTATAAAACAGGGTTTTATTATCGCTGGCCCAGGTGCTGGCGGCGGTTGTTTCCGTAATGACGTCCGGAAGCTGCTCGTTTGTTTCCAGGTTTTTAATGTGAATGGTATACCGTCTGCGGCTAACGGTGTCTATACCATAAGCCAGCAAAGTAGCGTCCGGACTCACACTCATGCCGCCTACATGGCAATATTCATGTCCTGCAGCCAGTTCGTTTACGTTGAGTATTACCTGTTCAGTAGCTTCCAGGCTTCCTTTCTTGCGGCAGTATACGGGGTATTCTTTACCTGCTTCAAAACGGGTATAATAATAATATCCGTTTTTGAGATAAGGCACGCTCATGTCGGTTTCTTTGATGCGTGATTTCATCTCATCAAAGAGTTGTGCCCGCAGTTTTTTCTCCGGCGACAGAATTGTGTCCAGGTAAGCATTTTCCGCGTTGAGCCATGCCAGTACTTTGGGGTTTTCGCGGTCATTCATCCAGTAATAATTGTCGATGCGCTTATCACCGTGGATACTGAGTTCTTTAGCTATTTTCTCTGCCACAGGAGGTTTTATATCAGCCTGATCATTCATAGTTTGCTTCTTTTCATTACAAGACAAAAGGACCGTTCCCAAAAGCAACAAAATATTACCCTGGAAGTTCTTCAACATAGGAGATAGTTTTAAATAGTATGGTAAATGTAAACAGATCTACAAATTACGAATTCTCTTTACACTATTTTCATGTTTACCGGGTCCCAGTTTATCAGCTTCTTACTAAAATAACTCTCGTTGGTAAGCAGCGCAGGGCCGGCAGCGCGCAAGCCAAATACGGCATCTTCCACTACGGCTTTGCCGGTACGCATCGATTCAAAGAAGTTGGTGAAGTGTTCCAGTCTGTCGTCGTAGCCTTTAGGGGCGGCGTAAGCACTGGATGTTTCAATCGCATTTCTTTTATCTGCCGGGTATTTGGCGTCGTATTGCTTTACGTAAGCAGCCTGTTGTGCTTTGGTGAAAGTATTATAGGTGTCCCAACCGCCATAGCCGGGCGCTTCGGGCAGTTTATGTTTCTTTATTTTAAAGTCATTCCAGCCCAGTTCCAGTACCCCTTCTGTACCAATGAGACGGGTATATTCACCGCCGCCGCTACCATCAGCGAAGTTAACGCGCAGGGTCATCTGGAAAGAAGGATGTTCCTTTGTTTCCGGATAGTCGAAAATAGCGACTACTGTATCAGGTACATCACGACCATCTTTCCATTGTACCAGGTTGCCGCTGGCATAGATGGAAGTGGGTCCGATGGAGCCGGTAATAAAATGCAGGCCCGAGATCAGGTGAACAAAGAGATCGCCGGGAATACCGGTACCATATGCCTGGTAGTTGCGCCAGCGGAAGAAGCGTACCGGATCAAAAGGTAATTTGGCGGTATCTTTCAGGAAGGTGTCAAAATCTACGGTGGCAGGGGAAGCATCCGGCGGGATGGAATACTGCCAGGCGCCCAATGCGCTGTGGCGGTCCATGCGGGCTTCTACCACGTTCAGTCGTCCTATTTCACCGGCCTGATAACGTTTACGGGCCTCCGCTAATGCGATGCTGCTTACACGCTGGCTACCCACCTGGAATACGGCTTTGGTGCGTTTTTGCGCCGCAATGACCTGGTGACCTTCTGCTATCTGCTGCACCATTGGTTTCTCGCAGTATACCGCCTTACCGGCTTCCATGGCAGCAATGGCAATGGTATCATGCCAGTGATCGGGTGTAGCTACGATGATCGCATCTATATCTTTTCTTTTCAGTAGTTCGCGGTAGTCGCGGGTAGTGTATACCTGTGGCCCAAATACTTCTTTTACACGGGCAAGGTGACCGTCGTACAGATCTGCCGCACCTACGAATTCCACGCCGGGAACTTTTATGGCGGTTTCCACATCACCAAAGCCCATGATGCCCATGCCTACGCAGGCAATGCGTATTTTATCGTTGGGAGAGATTCTTTTTTCGGGTGTTAACAGCTGTACATGTTCGGTTTCCTTCCCCATGGCCGCCAGCTGGCCAATTCCCAGCAGCGCCGCTGTGCTGCCGATGTGTTTAATAAATTTTCTGCGTGATTGTTCTGACATATAGTGTTATTTAAAACAGGTTGCGTGGAAAAAACACATGATAGTAAAAAAAATTAGAAAGCTAAATTCCAAAGGATAAGCGGAGGAGCGAATTTTTGTCTTACTCAGGATTATACTGATTAAGATGATTTTCCGGATTTTTGTTTTTTTGATTTTTTTGATTTTTGGAATTTGGTTTTTCGGGTTTTGATTTTTTGATTTTTTTGGGGGTTGGTTTTAGAAGATAAAAAAGATTAGCGAAGAGCAATGCGGATATCCACATCAATCTTCGCTAATCTTTTTATCTTCTAAAATCAAAAAAGTAAAAATCCGGAAAATCATCTTAATCAGTATAATCCTGAGTAAGACAAAAATTCGCCGCTATTTCTCAGAAGAAAAACCTGCACCAATAAACTCTCTGTTGAGACGAGCGATGTTGGTGAGAGAAATTTCTTTCGGACATTCTGCTTCGCAGGCGCCGGTGTTGGTACAGCTACCAAAACCTTCCTTATCCATTTGTGCCACCATGTTGAGGGCACGGGATTGTTTTTCAGGATGACCCTGCGGCAGCAATGCCAGCTGAGATACTTTAGCAGATACAAACAGCATCGCTGAAGAGTTTTTACAGGCAGCTACGCAAGCACCGCAACCGATACAGGCTGCTGCTGCAAATGCGAGATCTGCATTGGTTTTATCTACCGGCAAACAGTTAGCATCCTGTGCATTACCTGTGTTCACGGAGATATAACCACCTGCTTCAATGATACGGTCAAAAGCGGATCTGTCTACTGTCAGATCTTTTACTACCGGGAATGCACCTGCTCTCCATGGTTCTACCGTGATGGTATCGCCATCTTTGAAAGCGCGCATGTGCAACTGGCAGGTAGTGGTTCCATCCCATGGACCGTGTGCACGGCCATTGATATGCATAGAGCATGCGCCACAAATACCTTCCCGGCAATCATGATCAAATGCTACTGGTTCTTTGCCTTCGTTGATCAGCTCTTCATTCACCACATCAAACATTTCCAGGAAAGACATTTCAGAAGAAATGTTTTTAGCCTGTAATGTTTCAAAATTACCCTGAGCGTTTTTGTTTTTCTGCCTCCACACTTTTAATGTGAGGTTCATGTTATAATGTTCCATATACCTTGGACAATTATTTGATTTATAATCCTGGTCAGCTGTTAAACAGCCGGCCAATAACCATTATTTGTAGCTACGTTGAGTAGGTTTACATTCTACGAATTCCAGTGGTTCTTTATGCAGTTCGTACTGGCCTTCGCCTTTGTATTCCCATGCAGCTACGTACTGGAAGTTAACGTCGTCACGTAATGCTTCACCATCTTCTGTTTGTGACTCTTCGCGGAAGTGACCACCACAGGATTCGCGGCGATTGAGCGCATCCATGCACATTAATTCTCCCAGTTCCAGGAAGTCGGCCACACGACCGGCTTTTTCCAGCTCAGGATTGAATTCATTGGCATCGCCAGGTACACGAACATCTTTCCAGAATTCAGCACGCAGTGCTTTGATTTCCTGGATAGCTTCCTGCAGTCCTTTTTCATTACGCGCCATACCGCATTTGTCCCACATGATCTTACCTAATTTCTTATGGAAGAAGTCAACGGATTTGGTGCCTTTGGCGTTGAAGAATTTATTGATCGTATCTTTTACACTCTTCTCGGCTTCCACGAAAGCAGGATGATCTGTAGAGATAGCCTTGGTACGGATTTCATCTGCCAGGTAGTTACCCACAGTGTAAGGAATCACGAAGTAACCATCGGCCAGTCCCTGCATCAGTGCAGATGCACCAAGACGGTTAGCGCCGTGATCAGAGAAGTTAGCTTCTCCCAAAGAATATAAACCCGGAACGGTAGTACCCAGTTCATAATCCACCCAGAGTCCACCCATAGTATAGTGTACTGCAGGATAGATACGCATTGGTAATTCGTAAGGATTTTCACCGGTGATTTTGGCATACATGTCGAACAGGTTGCCATATTTCTCGGCTACTACTTCTTTACCCAGTTTAATAATTTCTTCTTTGGAAACGTTGCCCAACTGGCGTTTACCTACTTCGATGCTACCATAGCGTTCGATGGCTGCGGCGAAGTCGAGGTATACCGCCTGTTTGGAAGTACCTACGCCATAACCGGCATCGCATCTTTCTTTAGCTGCACGGGAAGCCACGTCACGGGGAACGAGGTTACCGAAGGCAGGATATCTTCTTTCCAGGTAATAATCCCTTTCTTCTTCAGGAATATCGCTGGCTTTACGGGTATCATTTTGTTTTTTAGGCACCCAGATACGACCATCATTACGCAGTGATTCTGACATGAGGGTCAGTTTAGACTGGTGATCGCCCGAAACCGGGATACAGGTAGGGTGGATCTGTGTGAAGCAGGGGTTAGCGAAGTAAGCACCACTCTTGGTAGCTTTCCAAGCAGCGGTTACGTTAGAACCCATGGCGTTGGTAGACAGGTAAAATACGTTACCATAACCACCACTGCAAATCAGTACGGCGTGGCCGAAGTGACGTTCCAGTTCACCGGTAACGAGGTCACGTGCAATGATACCACGTGCTTTCATTTCGCCGGTTTTTTCGTCCTTGATCTTCACAATTTCCAGCATTTCGTGACGATTGTACATCTTCACGTTGCCTAGTGCTACCTGGCGCTCCAGTGCAGAGTAAGCACCGAGGAGCAGCTGCTGACCGGTTTGGCCTGCGGCATAAAATGTACGTTGTACCTGTGTACCACCGAAAGAGCGGTTACTTAACAGTCCACCGTATTCACGTGCAAAGGGAACACCTTGTGCCACGCATTGATCTATAATATTACCGCTCACTTCAGACAAACGATGTACGTTGGCTTCACGGGCGCGGTAGTCACCACCTTTTACTGTGTCGTAGAATAAACGGAAAACAGAGTCACCATCATTCTGATAATTTTTAGCCGCATTGATACCACCCTGGGCAGCAATACTGTGTGCGCGGCGCGGACTATCCTGAAAGCAGAATGCTTTTACTTTATATCCCAACTCACCTAATGAAGCCGCTGCGGAAGCGCCGGCCAAACCGGTACCAATAATGATCACTTCCAGATTGCGCTTATTGGCAGGGTTCACCAATTTGCAATGTCCTTTGTAGTCTTCCCATTTGGAATTTAATGGTCCGGCAGGAATTTTTGCGTCAAACATATATCCTTACTTTACAGAATTATTTGAAATAGATTACAACGGGAATAATGGCAAAACCAATAGGGATTGCTATTCCAAACAGCCAAACACCAATAAAGCTGAGTAAGCCGTTGTATTTTTTATGATTTAAACCAAAGGTCTGACAGGCGCTTTTAAAGCCGTGGATCAGGTGGAAGGATAAACCGATCATACCGATTACATATAATGCAACCAACCAGCCTTGTTTAAAAGTTTCCTGAGATACCAGGTATAGATCCTTTAAAGGTTCTTCCTGACCGGGATAAGTATGGAGCGGCATTTCACCGTAGTGGAATTTTGCCCAGAAGTTAGCCAGGTGAATAATAATAAAGATCAGGAGAATGCTTCCCATGATAGCCATCTGACGGCTAAACCAGGAAGATGTCTGATTACCCGGATTAACGGCGTATTTCACCGGACGGGCTGCTCTGTTACTGAATGTGAGCTTAAGCGCAATGAATGCGTGCAGTATGATCACGATTTTCAGCCCCCAGGCTATAAATTGAATCAGGCTGTTGTGTCCCATGAACGCAGCATATGCGTTAAAGGCTTTGCCCTCGTCGTTGTACAACAACTGGAAATTACCTGCCAGATGTACGATAACAAAACTGCAAAGAAACAAGCCGGTAGCACCTACCAATAACTTCTTACCGATAGAGGTATTAAAGAACTGTGACCACTTCATAAGTAAAAATCTAAGCTTCCTAGTATAAAAAGATGATTGAAATGTCGGGCAAATTTAACGCAGGAAAAATAAAAAAAAATGATATTTATCAGGTTTCACTATGCATAAATTCCAGATAAAATATTTAAAGTATTGATAATCATACATTCACGCATGATATCTTTCATTTTGTAATGAAAATTAATATTATTCTAAACGCTTCAGCATGATGTTATCCACCATATTAAACAGATGTAAAGGCTGATATGTTCGCCATTTATCGTCGTCTAACAGGTGTACGTAGTAATGTAAACGTGATCTTTCAAATTCTTCGCGCGTTTGTACCGGCATGTTCAGACTCACGATCCAGCCGCCATCATCGCGGATATCTTCCCACCATTCTTCGTAATAACAATCATCTGAAGAGTGGAAGTTCATGACATTTTCCGTGATGAGAATAAACTTGGTGATGCCTTGTGCGATGAGGGTATCAATGATATTTCGTTTCATCGTCATGATATCATTGTCTATGG
>NZ_DATCVJ010000346.1:0-1578 GCF_036566945.1 Chitinophaga sp.
TGCGGAGTCTTTTAATGCCAAAATAAAGTCCTTCAGGAATGCACTCAGAGGTGTACGGGACGTAGAATTTTTTCTTTACAGATTGACTAAACTTTATGCTTAAAATTTCCACTAATCCCCCAAGTTTTCAACTTGATCCGTTGAAACCTGGGAATATATTTTTTCGATATTCTCTAAATGCCAATACACTCGTATTTGCCATTCTCAAATCTCTCCCGAACTATCTTTGAATATGTTACAATACTCATGGCATTAGGCTTAGATAATCTTCAATCTATCCCGCAAACCCGTTCCCAGGGTTATGCTACTTTTACCCTATCAAAATTATCTCCCATGGCAAAACAAATGTCTATCATTCCTTTTACGGGAAAACTCGGTCATCTTATAGGCTATAAGCGCAATGGCAAATACTTCCTGCGCAGCATGCCAGAAAGCGTACGGCAAACGGCTGCTACTCGCCGCGCATCCCGGCGCTTTGGCATAGCCAGCAGGAAAGGCGCTTTTATCCGTCATGCTTTCCATAGCAACCTGGATATCCATTGCGACGGCGGCCACATCAATCGTCTGAACAGGATACTCATTGCTGCCGGCGATCATCATGCGGCCATAACGGGCTTCCGCTTCAATCAGCATACCGGAGTAGATCGTTTCTTTACAGTGGCTCCGCGGCTTTTCAGCAACGGGATACTAAATATTCCTGCACAAACTATTGTCGGATATCAAGGTATTGTTGCGCTGGAAGTAAAAGTGATTGCAACGCGTATTGATTTTATATCATGTCAGGTGGTGGGTAGCGAAACGGTTACATTAATGCTCGATCCCGATACCACTTTCGAAGAATCAAATGTTTCGCTGGACGTACCCGCGGCGGGTACACTGGTAGTAGTTTTCCAGGTAAGAGCGATGTACAAAGATGGACCATCGGGCAACAGACAATACATGGCCGCAGATATTATTGCGGTGGCAGCGCCACAAGTACCTAAATATGCTAATAAACGTCCTTTTCCAAAGCTGAGGATATTACCTTTCAAACTTGCCTGGCCACACGCATATCCATCCGTCATCCAACTGGAATAAAGCGATCTTGCCTCTGGTAGATATTTTGATGCCTCCCTTATACCTCCTTCCTCTAAATAGTATATCTCTTTCCGCAACTACAGCCTTACACTGAAGCAGCGCTGCTATGCCCCGTTTTGATTTCCATCCATTTGCTGACTCAATTTCATCGGGACAATACATCCGGAAGTCATCCCCGCATTAACTCCACCTCTCCTGCCGTGCTACTATATGCCAATAGCCCGTTTCAAGCATGTGTCCAACGGAATCGTCATAATAAAAATACATTCCTGCAGGTAATATTACCTATAATGATGGGTGTTCTTAATGCACTATAGCTTAAAAGAGGATGTAGAGACAAAGAAGATAAAATTCCCTCTAAAACATCCATAATGCAGACTTTCGGTTAACTGGCGGCATTAGATCTGTTGAATTCTTCCTTTACAGACTAACTAAACTTTATGCTTAAAATTTACGCTGTCCTCCAACTTTTCAACTTGATCCAAGAAATGGCTATTTTTA
>NZ_DATCVJ010000347.1:0-8120 GCF_036566945.1 Chitinophaga sp.
CGGGAACCGGATGCAATTTCCGCGCGAATGTTTTGCGGCATACCGTCTTTGAATGGGAATGGTAAAAGAAAAAAGAGCCGTATATCATAACAAACAATAAAATGCAGGCAGCTGCTATCCTGAACAGGTTAAACAGCACTATTCTTCCTTTCCCGTTTCTTTCCGCTGCCTGTTGCATTACTTGCTGAAACATCGCAGCCCTGGAGCCGGCGTCGGTCATTCCATCATACTGACCAGACGCCAGATTAGCGAAAATTTTCTCTCCAAGTACCTGCTTATGCTGAGGGAGTAATGCCAGAAATTCCTTTAGCTCCTCCGGAGAAAGCCGCCCTTCTTCATAACCTTCCAGTAACGTGTTGAATCTTGACATAGCCTGAATTGATCAAAAAATGATAACCGATACGATCCTGTGATAGTAAAGACACTTTAAAAGAAACAATGTACCAGTGAAATAATTTTTTTTTAAAAACAGGGAGGTATCATCAGCAGTGCGAAAAGCAGCAGGATCTCATCCGCATGTTGCAGTACATACGCCCGGATAGATTCCATGGCTCTGGACAAATGATTCCTGGCGGTATTTCTTGACAGTCCGAGGTGATCGGCGACTTCAGATAAACCGAGCCCCTGCACCTGGTTCAGCTGATAGATGAGACGCTGCCTGGGAGGTAGTGCCAGCACTGCATTTTCAATCAGTCTTTTGGATTCCTTGTAATAGTATTGGTGTTCGGGAGTGAGGATATTTTCGTCGCTATCAGTCGCCAATTGTTTCAGGTAGGCTTTTTCCATTTTGTTTCGGCGAAGCACATTGAGTATCCTGTTTCTGGCAATGATAAAAATATAGTCGGCTATGTTATTAACGGCGGGCAATGTGTTTCTCTTTATCCATATTTTAAGAAAAACTTCCTGTACAATTTCTTCGGAGAGCAAGGGGCATTTGGTATAACTAATGGCTACGCCATAAATCCTGTCGGCATAATGGTCGAATAGTTGCTGAAAGGCCATTTCATCTCCTGCTGCAATTTTTTCCAGCAATGCGGGCTCGCATGCAAATTTGGTCGATAGTGGAATCATAGTCAGGATGCCATTGAATGTAGCAGAAAATAGTATTAAACTCCAAACAATATGGTTACGACTAAAAATAAGGATTGTTTTGATTTAATGGTAGCGGCCGACTTCCCTCCGCCTTCGTGGTTTGCCCGGAAAGTATTTCTCTTTTGCCTGGAAGGATTAGCGTAACAGTTAGTTTACACGGGGCATCCCGGCGTTTTTCTGCGCGCTGTGTGCAGTGAGTTTCGTCTGTAAAACCATCGTGGTCAGTCAAATTAACGGCAGTATTTGTCAATATAATTGTGATTTTTGTAGCTGCTGATGAAAAGTATAGTTGGTGAATGCCAGGCCTGATATTACCTCATCCCGAAACCAATCATACATGACGGCTGTTATTATCTTAATATTTCACTTAAACTTTACAACATCCCATGAAATCATCTCACAACAAAATTCTGATAACAGGCGGCGCCACCGGCATCGGTCTGGGTATGACGGAAAGATTTCTCAAAGACAACAACACCGTTATTATTTGTGGCAGACGCGAAGAGGTGCTGAATGAAGTAGCCACCAACTTCCCGGAGGTGATCATCAAACAATGCGACCTTTCGGTGGAGGCAGGGCGGATCGGATTATACAACTGGGTGGCCGAACACCACAGCGATCTTAACGTGCTGGTAAACAACGCCGGTATACAAAACCGCGGCCACGTGGCTGATGAAGACTTTTTCAAAAATGCGAAGCAGGAAATTAACATCAACATCCTGGCGCCGTTGCATTTGATCGAGCTTTTTCTACAGCTGAAATCGTTGACCACCATCATGAACGTAAGCTCAGGACTGGCGTTCATTCCTTTTTCCCAGGCGGCAGTTTATAGTGCCACGAAGGCGTTCGTACGGTCATTTACGCTATCCTTAAGACATCAGCTGAAAGATAGTGGTGTGGAAGTGATAGAGATTATTCCGCCTGCCCTGAATACCGACCTTGGAGGAAAGGGACTGCATGACGCTGCGCCGCCGGTAAGTGATTTCATCGTCAGTATATTTGAACAGCTTAAAAATGGCCGGCACGAGCTAACCTTTGGTACCAGCGAAGCAAGGGCGGCAACGAACAATGATAGCATAGCCGAGTACTTTAACAAACTTAATCCTAGTTAAATAGCTTATTCAGTAAGGCTGAAACAGTGTTTTTTTCTTTTTTTTAAAATATCCTCTCCATTCAATCGTCTTCCTTAGCAAATACATGTTTGACATATTTTTTAGATAAATGGCAAAAAGACTTCCTTTCATATTGTTGCTTTGGCTGGGCGCTGATCTTTATTTTTATCAGGCCATACAAACCTTTGTACATTCCAACGCACTGTTATGGTGCTATTGGCTCATAGATCTGCTGGTAATGGGCGGCATCGTAGCGGTAATTTTTGGCCGACGCGGTTCCCCTTCACAGCAAACGTTGATCACCTGGCTGATGGGACTGATGCTGCTGGCTTTTGTTCCCCGGCTATTTTCGATGCCCATATTACTGGTGGAGGATATTACCCGGTTATTTCGCGGGTTTCCGCCGAGAGCTATCTGGGTAAGTGAACTGGCGCTAGGCACCGCCGCGGTGTTGTTCGGCATTGTGCTGTTCGGCATCACACGCGGGCGGCATTTTTATCGCGTAAGGCGTGAAACGATCCATTTCCCGGACCTTCCGGAGGCTTTTGATGGTTTTACCATCACACAGATAACAGACGTTCATTCAGGCAGCTTTACCAACCCCGGTGGCGTACAAAAAGGATTGGACCTGGTGAATGCCCAGCATAGCGATGTTATTCTGTTTACCGGTGATCTGGTGAATAACCAGGCTTCAGAAATGGACAGATGGATACCGGCGTTTTCCGAACTGAAAGCGCCGATGGGTAAATACTCGGTATTGGGGAATCATGATTATGGCGATTACGTTCATTGGGAAACGCCTGAAACCAAACGTGCCAACCTTACCCGGTTAAAACAGGTACATGCCGACATCGGGTTTCGTTTGCTGCTGGATGAGGCGATCACGCTTCAAAAGAACGGGCAGGCCATTACCTTGTTAGGTGTAGAAAACTGGGGAAAAGGGGGCTTCCATCAATACGGGGATTTAAAGAAAGCCACCGCAGGCGTTCCTGACGACTCCTTTAAAATCCTGATGTCGCATGATCCCTCACATTGGGAAGGGGTCACACTGGAGCATCATCAGCACATTCATCTTACTTTATCCGGCCATACACACGGGATGCAGTTTGGCATCGAGGTATTTGGGTTTAAGTGGAGCCCTATCAAATATGTGTACAAACAGTGGGTAGGACTTTATCAGAATGCAGGGCGCTTCTTGTATGTGAACCGGGGATTCGGTTTCCTGGGACTTAAGGGCAGAATTGGTATGTGGCCGGAAGTGGCGGTGATTACGTTGAAACGGAAGGAGGCTATTTCATAAAGTATATCGGTAAACGATATCTGTTATAGATGACCGATGATTATTTCAGTTGATCAGCTGTGAAAATTTCAACTTTACCGGATTCCATATCATACACGCCACCCACAATCATAATCTCTCCTTTTGCCTCCATTTCCTTTAATATAGGGCTTCTGCTTCTCAGTGCCCGGATCGCCAGTTTTACGTTTTCATCACAAACAGCTTCCACAAAAGCGGGATTAGAAGAAACAGCGGCACCGTGGAATGAAGCCCTGGCGCTAATAACGGCAGGACGGATTTTGGCTAACAACTTCGTAATATTCCCAAGTTTCACGTCGTCGATCGCCGATTTGATGGCGCCGCAGTATTCGTGCCCCAACACCAGCACCAATTTGGCACCGGAAACTTTGCAGGAGTACTCCAGGCTCCCTAAAATATCGTCATTGATGATGTTCCCGGCAACGCGGGCAACAAAAAGATTGCCTATTCCGCTGTGAAAGATATCTTCTACCGGCACTCTTGAATCCAGGCAGGAAAGCACCACTGCCTTGGGATATTGTCCAAGGGCTGCTTTTCTTACCCGTTCGGTAGTATTACGAACCGTCAGATTATCCTCCATAAAATCCTGGTTCCCCTTCCTCATCCGGTTGAGTACATCCGCTGGTTTAAGTTTAGCCTGTTCCTCCTTGGTAAGGATATCCGATGTCAACACGTCCCTGGCGTCAATGGTAACGGAACCTTTGTCGTTATTGACTGCCACTGTCTGGGGGTTGTGACTTTTTTGCTGACAGGCGGTGAATGTTACTACTGTAAATAGTAAGAGGGGTAGAGGAAAAATTTTCATGAATTAAATATCGCTATTTTTTATCTTACCCAACATAAACTTCCTTCTATTTCCCATGAATGCGTGCAGCTCCCCGGGTAAAAGAAAACCTCGGGCCAGGCGAGACCACCAACTTTTCAAGATCCGGCCGACCAGCTTCACTGAGTACATTTATAAACACAAAAACGGCTTTGAGAGCTAATGGACCATCATTTTTCCCCACTTTTCTACATATACCACCTGTAGTTGTTGATTACAACTATAGGTAGTATACATACAACCAGCCGTGTTTGCATTTTTTTGAATCTGGAAATAGATCCAAATATCTTTGCTATATCAAAAAACCAAAAAAAAACAGATCCTATGGATACTAAAATGATCGGCAGTAAAATTGCAAAAGCACGCAAGGATAGGAATATGTCTCAGGCAGGACTTGCCGGGCTTCTATTCATTAGTCCCCAGGCCGTTGGAAAATGGGAACGTGGGGAATCAATACCAGACATCGTTACTATTAACCGGCTGGCGGAAATTCTGGGCGTTGACCTTAACTATTTTTCGGAAAATCTGCCTTCTTCAGGTGTTGAAACATCTTTTAAGGCCAATGACAATAATAACGGTATCGACCCAACGACATCGGAGATCTCCCCCTCTTTCACCCCGGCACGGGATCGGCAGTTACTGAAAAAATTCAGCGGGAGCGACCTTTCGGAGAGTGACTTAGCGGGCATTACGGCTCATAAAAGAAAATTTAGTGGCAGTGCCTTGCGAGGCACCAACTTTGCCGGCGCGGATCTGACTGGCAGCTCGCTTACCGGTAGCGATGTGAGTGAGGCCAATTTCGATGGGGCAAACCTGACAGACTGTACCCTATCTTCCAATAATCTTGCTGGTGCAAGCTTCAACAAGACTATTCTGGTTCGCACCGTTTTCAGCTCATCAGGACTGACCGGGGCAACATTCGCCAATACAGAACTAACCGATGTGAAGTTAACCAGGACCGACCTTACTAAAACGGTTTTTGAAAACTGCACCTTCAAAGGGGTAGACTTCAAATATTCCGATATGCGGAAATTATGCCTCGACAGGCAGATCTTTATCGACGTCAAGTTTGACAAAACGGCATTAGATGAAGCGACCTTTAATGGCGCCACACTGAGTAATGTATCTTTTCGTCCCACCTATGCCCTGACTAATAAATACTATCGTGCCATTAAAACTATCTGCTTCGATGGGGCGATGATGGATAAGTTGACCTACGCCGAACTAAAAGGCATGGGCGCCGATCTGTCAAAGGTTACATTCATTTAAAGAACTACCTATATGCAAAATAACTCCATTCAAGTGAAAGGACTCCAAAAGTCCTACAGGCAGCTTCATGTCCTGAAGGGTGTAGATTTCGAAGTTGAGAAGGGCAGCATTTTCGCCCTGCTCGGCGCTAACGGTACTGGTAAAACAACTATCGTGAGAATCCTCAGCACCCTGCTCAAACAGGACAGCGGACATGTAACCGTAAATGGATTTGATGTCCGCCTACAGCCTGAAAGCGTGCGGCAATCCATCAGTCTGACCGGTCAGTTTGCTGCCATAGACGAGGTTTTAACGGGACGGGAAAACATTACGATGATTGCCAGGTTGCGGCATCTTAGCGATCCACGTCAGGTGGCCGAAGATCTTCTGAAGCGCATCGGTTTAACAGAGGCTGCTGATCGCCGGGCTTCCACGTATTCCGGGGGGATGCGCCGAAGGCTCGACATCGCCATGAGCCTTGTGGGAAACCCACCGATCATTTTCCTGGACGAGCCGACTACCGGGCTTGATCCCGAGGCCCGGATTGAATTCTGGAAGATCGTGAAAGAACTTTCCGCTAATGGCACTACGGTATTCCTGACTACCCAGTATTTAGAGGAAGCAGAGCAACTCGCCGATAGGATTGCTATTCTTCATGAGGGGAAAATTATTGTGAGCGACACTTTCGCGGAATTGAAAAAGTTATTTCCGCCCACACAAGTAGAATATATTGAAAAACAGCCAACGTTGGAAGAAATATTTCTTGCCATTGTTGGGAAAAAAGAAAAGTAAAATGGAAACAACAAAAAACTATTTTTTCGCCGACATGGGTATTATGCTTGGACGTTCCATGCGTCATGTTTTTCGGAGCATGGATACCATCATTACTGTTACCATCATGCCGATTGCTATGATGCTGTTATTCGTTTATGTACTGGGCGGCGCCATTCAAACCGGCACAGATAATTATGTGAATTACCTATTGCCCGGCATATTGCTAATTGCTGTAGCCAACAGTGTAGGCTACGTGTCGTACCGCCTGTATAACGATGTGCAGCGGGGAATATTTGAGCGCTTCGACTCCATGCCCATTGCACGTTCGGCCGCACTGTGGGGGCATGTCCTGACCTCCCTGGTGTCCAATATAATTTCGATTATCGTCATTGTGCTCGTAGCATTACTGATGGGCTTCCGCTCTCCTGCCGGCGTATTTGGATGGCTTGCCGTGGTAGGTATCCTTGCCCTGTTTACACTTACCTTAACATGGATCGCAGCGATAGCCGGATTATCGGCAAAAACAGTAGATGGTGCGGCGGCTATTGCCTATCCCATTCACTTCCTGCCTTTAATTAGTTCAGCATTTGTTCCGACCCACACCATGCCATCGGGTGTTCGCGCTTTCGCCGAAAATCAGCCCATCACCCCGATAGTGGAAACTATTCGTGCGCTACTCTCCAACCAACCCGTAGGCAAAGAAATATGGGTGGCGCTTTCCTGGTGCATAGGAATTATGGTAGTGGCTTATATACTTGCCATGAGCGTGTATAAAAAACGGGCGTAAGAAAACAGCGCATCTGCACTTTGATAGATTAAGAAATACATCAGAAATCTGAACCCAATGCCATAAAATAACTGTCGCCAGACCGAAGTGCAACTTCAGCCTGGCGACAGATGGTATGTATTTCACGGATGCTTTCTATTATTCATCCTGCTTGCCTGATATTAGAAGAAGAATCTCGCTCCTACCTGCACCTGGTATGGGTCTCCACCTGGATTGGCAATTCCGCTGGTATTAACGGAATAGTTATACGAGCTGGTTTCTTTACTGAATGCAGAAGCACGGTATAAGGAGGTATTACCAAAGTTATGGCTTGCACCCCATTCCTTATTGAGCATATTCGCGAAGTTGAAAACATCTACAGAAAGCTCAAAGCCACTCTTTTTGGACACCTTGAATGATTTAGCCAGTCTTAAATCGACAGTACCATAAAAACCATTGATGCCACCATTTCTTTCCGCAATTTTACCTTCTGATTTTTCAACATATTTTTTGAAACTGCTTCCTGCTTTTGAAGTCAAAAGTTTATTCAAACCGTCTCTAACGGCTGCAGAAGTGGCCGGATCATTTGGATTAAATACATAAGCCAGGTCGTTGGTACCGCTTACAAAATCCTGGTTGCTGTTTACACCCGACAACAGGCTGTAACGGGTACCACCAATACCAGAAAAACGTACACCGAACACAAACCCTGCGAAGGAGGGTGAGGTACCGTAGAATACTACCTTATGACGGAACTGTAAATCAGAGTAAGACATTTTACTCAAATCACGTGGATCATCTGCCACCGGCAAACCTAAAGTAGCACTATTGGCAACGTTACCATTGTAGGAGGTATTATCTTTAGAATCGTTCCAGGTATAGCTGGCGGTGATACTACCATCTTTATAATAACGATAGTTGACATCATAAACAAAGGTATAGGTATAGTTTTTACCTTTGCTGGTCAGTTCCAGCACCCTGCCAAAC
>NZ_DATCVJ010000348.1:0-9094 GCF_036566945.1 Chitinophaga sp.
TGTGATTTCCCTGTTACTGGTATTCCGTACCAATACGGCCTATGACCGTTGGTGGGAGGGCCGCCGGCAGTGGGGTGCGCTGGTCAACAGCAGCCGCAACCTGGCCATGAAGATACAGGCGATGTTGCCGGCAGACAACCAGGAAGACCGGTTATTTTTTAAAGTGATGATCCCCAATTTTGCTTTTGGGCTGAAGAATCATTTGCGCAAAACCTACCTGCATAACGAAATGGAAGCCGTTCCAGGCCAGGAACCGGCGCATACCGATATCAGCAAACATGTACCCAATCAGCTGGCCCAGCAAATGACCAGCAAAGTAATGGACCTGTACCGCGATGGGCAACTGACAGGTGATCAGTTAATTTTACTGAATCCTGAGTTACAGTCTTTTGCAGATATATGCGGGGCCTGTGAGCGTATTAAAAACACGCCGATCCCTTTCTCCTACAGTGTTTTTATTAAAAAATTTATATTCTTCTATGTGATGTCCATGCCATTTGCCTATGTATTTAGTCTGGGATACCTGATCATTCCGATGATTGTGTTTATCTTCTTTGTACTGGCGAGTCTGGAGCTGATTGCAGAAGAAATTGAAGATCCCTTTGGCAAAGACGCCAATGATCTGCCCATAGATACTATTTGCAGCAATATCCGCCTGCATGTATCAGAATTATTATAACGACTGTCCCGGCAGCGTGCTATTTTAACTTATTTTCGCAGATAGAGGCAAAATTGTACATGGAAAATGAAGCTTTACTGGAAAAATTCCAGACACTGGCAGAAGAAAAAAATTACCGCGAACTGTCAGTATATCTGGACGACCAGCTGATAACGGATATAGCCGAACTAATTCACGAAGATCCCGATGAAGCAGATGTCATCATTAATAACCTGTCGATCAGCAGAGCGGCAGCGGCTTTCCGTATCCTGGACTTTCCATTGCAGGAAGATGTGATCCGCACTTTATCGGCCGCCAAAATAGCGGAACTGATGAATGAGTTACCGGCGGATGACCGTACGGCCTTCCTGGAAGAGCTTCCCAGTGAGGCGGTGAAAGAATTGATTAAATTACTTGATCCCGAAGAACGACGTATAACCCTCTCCCTCCTTGGCTACAAGGAAAACAGCGTAGGCCGTATCATGACGCCCGACTACATTGCGGTACGGGAAGAATGGACTGTGAAAGAAGTGCTGGATTATATCCGCGAGCATGGTAAGGATAGTGAAACGATCGATGTTATATATGTGATTGACGAAAAGGGACATCTGCTGGATGACTTCCGGATCAGGGAATTCTTATTGGTTTCGCCGGAAACGGTGGTACACACCCTGATGGATGACCGCTTTGTATCGCTCCATGCCAACGACGACCAGGAAGAGGCCATACAGGTTTTCCGGATGGAAAACAGGGTAGCCTTGCCGGTGGCCGATGATCAGGGTATCCTGCTCGGGATTGTGACCATCGACGATATGTTATGGATCGCGAACGAAGAACATACAGAAGATATTCAGAAGATTGGTGGTACCGAGGCCCTGGATGAGCCTTACCTCGATATGCCTATTATGAAACTGATCAAAAAGCGCGTAGGCTGGCTCGTAGTATTATTTATCGGGGAGATGCTGACCGCTACTGCCATGGGCTTTTTTGAAGACGAAATTGCCAAGGCGGTGGTGCTGGCGCTGTTTGTTCCACTCATTATTTCCAGTGGTGGTAACAGCGGTTCCCAGGCTTCCACCCTTATTATACAGGCCATGGCCCTTGGAGAAATCACCGTGGCTGACTGGTGGCGCGTGATGCGCCGGGAAATCATTTCCGGGCTGATATTGGGTGGTGCACTGGGTTCCATCGGTTTTATACGTATCCTCCTCTGGAATACTTTCTTCCATACATATGGTGCCCATACAGTGCTGATAGGCGCCACAGTAGGCATTTCACTGGTAGGCGTGGTACTCTGGGGTACCCTTTCCGGTTCTATGCTGCCATTAGTACTAAAGAAATGTGGTGCGGATCCGGCTACGTCCTCCGCCCCTTTTGTGGCTACGCTGGTGGATGTAACGGGGTTGCTGATCTACTTTACCGTAGCATATACCCTCATGAAGGGGATATTGCTGTAAGCGCGCGGTTTTTGTCTTTCCCAGGATTATACTGATTTAGATGATTTTCCAGATTTTTACTTTTTTGATTATAAAGATTAAAAGATTAGAGAAGGTATTAGCGAAATTATCCGCTTTATCTTCTCTAATCTTTTTAATCCTGTAAAACAATCCTGAAATCATCAAAATCAGTATAATCCTGGGAAAGACAAAAACTCGCTAATAGCATATTTCCTTAAGGCTGGTTCCGTCCTTATTCTTCCGCACAATAAACAACCTGTCATACTCCTTCTCCCCAATAGAATCCACACGTGGCTTCGCTCTCAGGCTATGTAAAATGGGAATAATAGTATTGGAATGTCCCACTACCAGGAGATGTTTGCCCCAGTCTTCATGCCGGGTTACCTGGTAAATAAAGGATTCTCCACTGGTATCTGCGGCATAAAAACAGGTATCGATATGTAAACGTATACGGAGACTATCAGCTGTTGCCAGCGATCTTTTGTAAGGGGTGATATAGATTTTGTTGAGGCCAGAATCTTTTAGCAACCGGTATAATGCACCGGCTCTTTCCTGACCGGCTAACGTTAAAGTCGAATCAGGGCCTGGATTTCTTTCTGCATGTCTGATAATATAAAATGTACCGGTTAAAAACGTGGTATCTTCTGATACCAGCACAGGCTGCCGGACAGGCCTTTTGGGCTTACAAGCCACAAAGAGCAGGAGGGAAAGTAAGATTGGCAGTATGCGCATAGAGCGGATTTAGAGCAGATGGTCGCAGTACGTCCATCCAAAAGTTACGGCAATTTATGATTAAACCGTTACATTTATTCCCCAACAAAATAATGAACCGCTATGAGAAAATGGGTATTACCCGCCATTATTTTTTTATCAGCCAACCGCATCTATGCCCAACAGGCAGGCCCGCTTACTGTAGAAAAGATTATGCGCGATCCTAAATGGATTGGAACTTCTCCCGATAATGTTTTCTGGGGCACCGACAACCAGACTGTTTATTTCAGCTGGAACCCCGATAAAAACCTGACTGATTCCCTTTACTATGCCGGTATTAAAAACAATATACCCCGCAAAACGGCCGCAGAAGAGCGCGCGCTCCTCCATGCCAAAGCCGGGGGGACCTATAATACCGATAAATCATTATTGACTTATAGCTATCAGGGGGATATTTATTTACTGGAGATAAAAACCGGTAAGACCACCCGTATCACCAATACCACAGCCACTTCCCTCAACCCGGTGTTTAGTTTTGGCGGTAAGCAGGTGGTGTTTCAGCAAGACCGTGACCTCTACGCCTGGGACCGTGCCTCCGGCTTAATCAGCCAACTGACCAGCTTTGAAGCAGGCAGCAAAGCCGTTGAAAAAGACGAAGCCCAAACAGGCAATGCAGAAGAGCGATTCCTGAAAGCCCAGCAACTGGAACTGATGGAAGCAGTGCGTGACAAAAAAGCCCGTAAAGATGCTGCTACTGCGTTTAACAAGGCCCATGAAGACAAAACATTACGGCGTTTGTATCTGCAGGGCAAAAGATTAATGAACCTGCAAATCAGTCCTGATGGTCGTTTCATTAGCTACTGTCTTTTCAATGCACCTGCTGATGCCCGCAATACGATTGTACCGGAGTTTGTAACGGCTTCCGGATATACAACAGATATCTCTGCCCGTGATAAGGTAGGTTCGCCCCAGGGTACCTTTGAAAGCTATGTATATGACCGGCAGCGCGACACCGTGCTTCCTGTTAAAATGACTGAGCTGCCAGGCATCAAAGACCTGCCGGATTACGTAAAAGACTATACGAAAAAAGACACCCCGCATGTGAGAGATGTAGTGATCAATGGTCCCTACTGGTCAGATCAGGGTACCCATGCCATCGCAGACATCCGCTCGCTGGACAATAAAGACCGCTGGATTGTGTTACTGGATGCTGCTACCGGCACCGTAAAAACACTGAACCGGCAGCGCGACGAAGCCTGGGTGGCTGGTCCTGGTATTGGCTGGACAATGGGCGGCGCCAACATCGGCTGGATAGATGAAAACACCTGCTGGTTCCAGTCGGAAGCGACCGGCTATTCCCATCTGTATACAAGCAACGTAAACAGTGGAACCGTTACCCCACTCACCAGTGGCAATTACGAAGTACAGGACGCTCAATTGTCGCCCGATAAAAAATATTTTTATCTCGCTACCAACGAAGTACATCCCGGCGAAAAACAGTTTTATCGTTTAGCCGTTTCCGGTGGTAAAGCCGAAAGGATTACTACCATGCCCGGTGCTAATGAAGTGAGTGTTTCCCCGGATGGTAAGTGGCTGGCTTTCCGCTATTCCTATTCCAACAAACCCTGGGAGCTGTATCTGCAGCCCAATACACCGGGAGCGAAAGCGGTACAGGTGACGCATCTTGCACAGTCAGACGAATTTAAAACATACGCATGGCGTGATCCGCAGGTCGTTACTTTTATGGCCCGTGACCAGCAGCCCGTCTATGCCCGTTTATACACACCGGATCCCGCAAAAAATAACGGCGCCGCTGTTATCTTTGTACATGGGGCAGGTTACCTTCAGAATGCACATAAATGGTGGAGCAGCTATTTCCGCGAATACATGTTTCATAACCTGCTAACAGATAAAGGCTATACGGTGCTTGACATGGATTACCGTGGCAGCGCAGGTTACGGCCGGAACTGGCGTACGGGCATTTATCGTTACATGGGAGGCAAGGATCTCGATGATGAAGTAGATGGCGCAAAATATCTGGCAGAAAAATTGCAGGTAGACGCGCAACGCATCGGTATCTATGGCGGTAGCTATGGTGGCTTCATGACTTTAATGGCCATGTTTACCAAGCCGGGCGTCTTTGCTGCCGGCGCGGCTTTACGCTCCGTAACAGATTGGGCACATTACAATCACGGCTATACGAGTAATATACTGAATGAACCATTTACAGACAGTATTGCTTACCGCCGCTCTTCTCCCATCTACTATGCAGATGGATTGAAAGGCAAGTTGCTGATGTGTCATGGAATGGTAGATACCAATGTGCATTTCCAGGATATCGTACGTTTATCACAACGTTTGATTGAATTAGGAAAGAATAACTGGGAGCTGGCTGTGTTTCCCGTAGAAGATCACGGATTTACTACGCCCAGCAGCTGGACAGATGAATATAAAAGAATACTTTTGTTATTCGAGAGTTCGCTCTTGAAATAATGGAGCATTTTAAATTTTTTTATTTAGTCAACACTAAATAAAAAAACTACAAAAGGGAATACGGTGAATGATGCAGGTGAATGTTAAGTTATCTTAATTTTCTCCGGGATCGTTTCCGTATTCCCTTTTTCATTTTACATTAGGACGACCGTAGAATGCATGCTGACCATATCTTTAACTTAAACAATATTCACATTTCCTGATGTGATTTTAACAATTAATGCGATATTGCAATGATAAACCTTAGCACAAATCCAAAAACCTTATGTGTGGAATAGTAGCTTACATCGGGCAGAGAGAAGCCTACCCGGTAGTATTGAAAGGCCTTAAAAGACTGGAATACCGCGGATACGACAGCGCGGGTGTAGCCCTGATCAACAACGGGTTACAGGTATACAAAAGAAAAGACAAAGTGGCTGCCCTGGAGGAATTCGTAGAGGGTAAAGACATGCGCAGTCATATTGCCATTGGGCATACCCGCTGGGCTACACACGGAGAGCCTTGTGACCGCAATGCGCATCCGCACTTATCCGGCGATGGTAAACTGGCCATGATCCATAATGGCATCATTGAAAACTACGTTCAGCTGAAACAGGAACTGATAAAACAGGGCCATACGTTTAAGAGTGATACCGACACGGAAGTACTGTTACACTTCATTGAAGAAATCAAAAAACAAAATCAGTGTTCGCTGGAAGAAGCGCTGCGCATCGCTTTAAAGCGCGTAGTAGGCGCCTATGTGATTGTACTGATCGATGAAGATAATCCGGATACGCTCATCGCCGCCCGCAAGGGAAGTCCGCTGGTGATTGGCGTGGGCAAAGGAGAACACTTCCTGGCATCAGATGCTTCTCCCATCATTGAATACACGAAAGAAGTAGTGTATGTAAACGACTACGAGATAGCGATCATCAAAGCCGATGAACTGATCCTGAAAAATATTTCCAATGAAAGACAAACTCCTTACATACAGAAGCTGGATATAGAACTGGCGGCTATAGAAAAAGGTGGTTATGATCATTTCATGCTGAAGGAAATATTTGAACAGCCACAAACCATTTTTGATAGTTTACGTGGCCGTTTGGATGCCAAACATGGTACACTCACCATGGGTGGGATGCGGGAATATGCAGATATCCTGAGCAATGCCAAACGCATTATCATTGTCGCCTGTGGCACCTCCTGGCATGCAGGACTGGTAGCCGAATACATGATTGAAGAATTATGCCGTATACCGGTAGAAGTAGAATATGCCTCTGAGTTCCGTTACCGCAACCCGGTAGTAGGCGAAGGCGATGTGATCATCGCCGTATCCCAGTCCGGTGAAACGGCAGATACGCTGGTGGCTATTGAAAGTGCCAAAGAAAAAGGCGCTATCATCCTGGGCGTTTGTAATGTGGTGGGTTCTTCTATTGCGCGGTTGTCGCACGCAGGCGCCTATACACACGCAGGCCCTGAAATTGGCGTAGCCAGCACCAAAGCATTTACCGCCCAGCTGGCCGTACTTTGCCTGGTAGGCCTGAAACTGGCGGTTGATAAAGGCACCATTACGCCGCAACGCTTTCAACACTTACTCGACGAACTGGAGCAGGTACCTGAAAAAGTAGCCACCGCCCTGAAACTCGATGATCAAATCAAACAGGTAGCCGAAAAATATAAAGATGCACGCGACTTCCTTTACCTGGGCCGTGGATACAACTTCCCGGTAGCCCTCGAAGGAGCGCTGAAACTGAAAGAAATTTCCTACATCCACGCGGAGGGCTATCCTGCTGCGGAAATGAAACATGGTCCTATTGCGCTGGTAGACGAACATTTACCAGTAGTAATTGTAGCCACAAAAGATAGCTACTACGAAAAAGTAGTATCCAACATCCAGGAAATCAAAGCCCGCAAAGGCAAGGTGATAGCAGTCGTAACAGAAGGCGACCACATCATTCCTCCCATGGCGGACGACGTGATTTTTGTACCGGCAGCCGATGAAATGGTAGCACCTATTATCTCGGTAATACCGTTACAATTACTCGCCTATCATATCGGCGTATTAAAAGGTCTGGATGTAGATAAGCCCAGAAATCTGGCGAAATCTGTTACAGTAGAATAAACAGCTGTTAGCCTTTAGCTATTAGCTTTTAGATTAGAGCGGATAACTTATGAGCTAGTCGCTTTAATCTAAAAGCTAATAGCTAATGGCTAACAGCTCCAAAGATGTATCCTCATGAATAATATCCAAAAAAGACCCCTCTCCGATCTGGGGTATAACTTTATTGAAACCACGTTACCGAAAGGCAAAGACGAATATTATCTCCGTAATGAACAATGGAGCAGACAAGATCAGTACAGGAAATTAACAGCATATGAAGTAGAGGCGCTGGTACGCAATGACAACACTTCGGACGACTGGAATATTATTTTTGTATCCAACGAATTTAATCCGCAACTGGTACAACACTGCCACTTTTTCGGCATGGTACGTATCGGGAAACTGGAGCCTTACTATCTTGAGTTCCATAACCTGCGGATGCCGGTGGGCTTATATAACAGCACTATCTGTGCCTGCGATTTCGGTGATAATGTAGTGGTGCATAACGTCAATTATCTCTCCCACTATATTCTTGGAAATGAAGTGATTGTTGCCAATGTAAATGAAATGGCCACTACTGATTACGCCAAATTTGGTAATGGTATTCTGAAAGAAGGGGAAAATGAAAGCGGTCGTATATGGATGGAATTGTGCAACGAAAACGGTGGCAGAAATGTGATGCCGTTTGATGGCATGCTTCCCGGAGACGCTTACCTGTGGACCCGCTACCGTGATGACGAACAGCTGCAACATCAGTTCAAACTCTTCACTGAAAAACAATTCGACAAAAGACGTGGCTACTATGGTATGGTCGGTGATCGCACTGTGATCAAGAATTGCAAAATGATCAAAGACGTGACCATTGGTACTGACGCCTATCTGAAAGGGGCCAACAAACTAAAAAATCTCACTATCAACAGTAACAGCGAAGCTTCTTCACAAATCGGAGAAGGCTGCGAAATGGTGAATGGCGTGGTGGGTTTCGGCTGTCGCGTATTCTACGGGGTGAAAGCAGTGCGTTTTGTAATGGCCTCTCATTCGCAGTTGAAATATGGTGCACGACTCATTAACTCTTACCTCGGCAACAATGCCACCATTTCCTGCTGCGAAGTATTGAATTCACTGATCTTCCCGGCACATGAGCAGCATCATAACAACTCTTTTCTTTGTGCTGCCCTGATCATGGGACAAAGTAATATGGCCGCCGGTGCTACCATCGGATCCAATCATAATTCCCGCGGCGCAGACGGTGAAATCATTGCCGGAAGAGGATTCTGGCCGGGTCTCTGTGTAAGCCTGAAACATAATTCCCGCTTTGCCAGCTTCACGCTGATCTCCAAAGGAAATTATATGTCAGAGCTGAACATCCCCATTCCGTTTAGCCTCGTAGTAAATGATGAGCATGATAACCGCCTGAAAATAATGCCTGGCTACTGGTTCCTGTATAACATGTATGCAATTGCCAGAAATTCCTGGAAATATGTAGACCGTGATAAGCGTACTGACAGGGTGCAAAACATTGAATACGATTACCTGGCGCCAGATTCCGTGGAAGAAATGTTTCAGGCACTGGCCATTATGGAAACCGCTACCGGTAAAGCCTGGTACGCACTACCGGAAAACACGCCAAAGAAGGAACTAACGGAAAAGGATATACGTAAAAAAGGAAAAGAGTTACTGAAAAATAACCTGGAA